>NZ_JAVKEA010000073.1:0-36602 GCF_040221695.1 Coleofasciculus sp. E2-BRE-01
GTGGATGAGTTCAGTGGGTGTGATTGGCTTAGCGGTAAACCTGCGGGCGTATGACTTCGTGTCCCAGGAAATCCGGGCGGCGGAAGACCCCGAATTCGAGACATTCTACACCAAGAACATTCTGCTCAACGAAGGAGTCCGGGCTTGGCTGGCGCCTCAAGACCAACCACACCAGAAGTTTGTATTCCCTGAGGAGGTACTACCCCGTGGTAACGCTCTCTAGTAGTTCCATGGTGGCGGGAAACCGCGACCAACAATCATCAGGTTTTGCCTGGTGGGCGGGTAATGCCCGTCTGATCAACCTCTCCGGTAAATTACTGGGGGCTCATGTTGCCCATGCTGGACTAATTGTCTTCTGGGCTGGGGCAATGACATTGTTTGAAGTTGCCCACTTTATTCCCGAAAAGCCCATGTATGAACAGGGCGCAATCCTTTTACCTCACCTAGCGACCCTGGGTTGGGGTGTCGGTCCCGGTGGTGAAGTGATTGATACATTCCCCTACTTTGTCGTTGGGGTACTGCACATCATTTCCTCTGCCGTTCTGGGTCTCGGCGGTATCTATCACGCCGTTCGTGGTCCAGAAACCTTAGAAGAGTATTCCGCCTTCTTTGGTTACGACTGGAAAGATAAGAACAAGATGACCACAATCATCGGGTTCCACCTGATTGTTTTAGGTCTAGGTGCTTTACTGCTCGTAATTAAAGCCATGTTTGTCGGTGGTGTTTATGATTCTTGGGCACCCGGCGGTGGTGACGTGCGGATCATCACCAACCCAACGCTGAACCCAGCAGTGATCTTCGGTTATCTAACCACCTCTCCCTTTGGTGGAGAAGGTTGGATTATCGGCGTCAACAACATGGAAGATATTATCGGCGGACATATTTGGATCGGTCTGATCTGTATTGCTGGCGGTATCTTCCACATTCTCACCAAGCCCTTCGGTTGGGCACGTCGCGCCTTTATCTGGTCTGGAGAAGCTTATCTTTCCTACAGCTTAGGTGCGTTGTCCCTGATGGGCTTTATCGCGGCTTCGTTTGTTTGGTTCAATAACACCGCTTATCCCAGCGAATTTTATGGTCCAACCAACGCAGAAGCGTCTCAGGCTCAGTCCTTCGTCTTCTTAGCGCGTGACCAACGGTTAGGGGCAAACATTGCTTCTGCTCAAGGTCCTACTGGTTTAGGTAAATACCTGATGCGCTCTCCGACTGGAGAAATCATCTTCGGTGGTGAAACCATGCGCTTCTGGGACTTCCAAGGTCCTTGGTTAGAGCCGCTACGTGGTCCTAACGGATTGGATGTAGACAAGCTGAGAAATGATATTCAGCCTTGGCAACTGCGCCGTGCTGCTGAGTACATGACCCATGCACCGAACGGTTCGATCAACTCTGTTGGTGGAATTATTACGGAAATGAACGGGTTTAACTATGTTAATCCCCGTGCATGGTTGGCTGCGGCTCACTTTATCTTAGGATTCTTCTTCTTGATCGGTCACCTCTGGCATGCGGGTCGCGCTCGTGCGGCTGTTGCTGGATTTGAAAAAGGTATTGACCGTGAGAGTGAGCCAGTATTGTTTATGGGTGATCTTGACTAGATTGGTTCATTTCATCCACTGACACTTAATTGGCTTGAAGGCTCTTGTTGAAACGCAAGAGCCTTTTTTTGTTGGTAGACAAGAAGATTGTGCGAGTTTCCTTACCTTGACGAGGGTATAGTTTTCTGATATAAAACTACGGAATTTTTTGGCTCTCCCGTACATAAAGTGATAAATTTCCCTTATGCGTGTGGCAATTGGCTTGATTTGAAGAGGACGTGCCAATGTTCTAAAAACCTGGCATGAATTCAACCAGACTTAACCATCCACACCAGAAAGCTCAAAATTTCTTCAAGAGGAGGAAGAGAGTAATCTCTTAAATCAATGGTGACCGTTTGCTTTTCCAGCTTCAGAAATCGCCATTGTGTACCACTACTAACACTCCCGTAAACCGCTGTAATAGGTTGCTCTTTCACTTGATTAACTTGATTAAATCGTTGTGCTGCGACCATTTCCGCAATGCATTGTCCGAGTCCCGATTTTAAATCTGATTTTTTGGCTTCAACAATTACAATTGTCGGCGCTTCCACCGTTAATTGTTCCGAGGAACGACTAATGATAAAATCGCACACTCCATTCAATCCCACAGTTGCATCAATGTTAAATTCTTCCCCGGAAAATACGCTGATTTGCTGCCCCAAAATGCGCCGCACTTCTAAAAGGACGGGATTGATAATCACTTCAGAACGAGCTTTTTCTGTATCCACCGCGATCGCCCAGGGTAAATCCTCTAAAATGCCTTGTAGTCTGGGACTGGGTGTGATAGGTTCTAGGGCGTCTGGGAAAAAGCGCACCCCTTCAACAATTGTCAGGTTAAACTCTTCTTTGACTTTGCCGATGGTAAATTGACTGTAAGGCATAGGCTTATACCGAGTTGCGATCAAACATAGTAAATAGGAAAAGCAGGGGAAGCAGGGGAAGCAGGAGAAGGGAAAGTTATATCTTTGAATGCAACTTGGTATTAACACTGATTCATCTAAGCGAACTCAGTCTTTTTTTTGTGAAGTTGATCAGAACTTTACGGATTGCCGAAATTCTCCTCAAGTTTCCGGTTCATGGCAACAGCACTGATTAAGGTATAGGTCGAGACGGAGGCACTTGCAGCTCAGATGAAGCCGTCAGCGTTTGGTATAAGCGCTCCGATAAGATGCGGTTGGCTTCCTCGGTCAAATGAATGGCATCCCAAAACGCCCGATCAGAAAAATCGTTATAAACATCGTAGAAGTTCAGCGTTTTCACATTTTCGGGATACCAGCTTTGAAGCTGATCCAGTGATTTGGCTAAAGCAACATAGCCATCTTGGATTCGTGTCTGATAATCTGCTCCTAATTCAACCAAAATTTCCTGCTCTCTGAGTGAAATCTGTTGGTTACCCCCACGACCCGTAATTTCGGGTTGTACGGCGATAATTAAAGGAACAGATGCCCCAGTTGCCAAGCGAATCATTTGCTTATGGCGATCGCGATAACGGGTAACTCGTTCTTGCAGTTCCTCTGGGTCAGCAGGAAGATAGTTGGCTAGGTGGGCTGTACCATTCAACGCCGCTAAACTCAGCCGACTCACCGAGGGTTGAGGACGTACTATCCAGTATTGGATGGCTTTCACCAGATAGGTGTTCGTCACCACAGAAGTTAACTCTTGGGAGAGGTGCGTCCAAAAATGCCCAGAGGCATTACTAAGAAAGGTTTCAATATGGGGAATGTCCGTTGCCATGCGATCGCTCGGTAGGAGCAAATCCATGTATCCATCCAAAACCACGATCGCATCCGGTTGGTAGGGCAAAATTTGCAACGCTAACTGAGCCAATTCATTCCCCGATGCATACCCAGGTACAGCCGCATTAATCACCCGATATTGACCATCTTTAATCTTAGGAGGCAACGCCAACGCCTTTTCTAAATCCGGTTTATAGAAGGGCAAATCTGTCGGTCTATATTTCTCCGGAGAACGCTGCTGTTGAGCAACCCGTTCCTTCAGACGTGCTTCCAGTTGAGCCGCGATCGTGGCTTGATTACTGGGATTCCATTGACCAAATGCGGTTGATCCTCCCAGTAAAAAAATCCGAAATTCATTGTTGGGTTTGTCTAGGGGAACAGGTTCAGTGTCGCGGAATCCTTGGGGATTAATCTGCCAAAAATTGCTGGTTTGCTCGCCTTCAAGCTCATACCCCACAGCCAGACTACGGTGGGCAGCAAGTCGCCCCTGTTCGGATAACCCCTCGTAAGGCTGATCATATTCATTCAAAAACTTGAGGCGGTAAACATTCACGATCGCTGGTTCACCCTCGTAAGCAGCTAACTCAGCGGTTTTGCCCATGACACCCACCAACAGCCGAGTGGACAATTCTAGGAGAATCAAGACAATCGGAATCGCCAAAATGATCGTGAGCAATGGGAAGGGGCGGCGGCGCTTACGGTAGGTGCGACGGCGGCGCGACTTGAACATCAAATACTTTCCTCAAATCATCACAGAATCAGGCGGCTGCGTTGCTAAACTTAACACGGATCGGGTCATCAGACTGACATTAAAATGGGAAGGTTACATCTGAGCGCGGGTTAAAATCCATAGTTGTACAGAACTATCCATTATACCGATGCCCTGCAAGCTACTCTTTGTCTGCCTTGGTAATATTTGCCGTTCTCCCTCCGCCGAGAACATTATGAATCACTTAATTGAACAAGCGGGACTTCAGGAGAGTATTGTCTGTGACTCGGCGGGAACGGGTGATTATCATATTGGTTCTCCTCCCGATGAACGCATGACTCTCGCCGCCAGCCAGCGGGGAATCATCCTCAAGGGAAAAGCCCGACAGTTTCAAGTCCCTGATTTTGAAGCGTTCGACCTGATTTTGGCGATGGATCGGGAGAATTTACGCGACATTCTGTTTCTGGATGCGACGGGGAAGTATCGGGATAAAGTGCGATTAATGTGTGATTTTGCCACTCGTCATCGGATACGAGACGTTCCTGATCCCTATTATGGAGGTCCAGAGGGATTTAACCAAGTGATTGATTTACTCCTCGATGCTTGCGAGGGATTATTGGAGTATGTGATTAAAACCTATTCCCTACCCGCCAAGGGCAAAGTCCAATGAGCTTTTTTGAGAAACTCAATCATGCGATCGCAAAAAATCAAAGTTTACTGGTAGTCGGACTCGATCCTAACCCAGAAATGATGCCCAAGCGTTACTCCACTGGAGAACACTCCGGTGATCTGATGGATGGGTTAAGGGATTGGCTGCACGTAATTATCCAGCAAACCGCCGATTTAGTCTGCGCCTATAAGCCCACATTTGGCTTTTACAAAGCGTTGGGCGCACCGGGACTCAATTTATTAGAACAGACACTCGCGGCGATTCCTGACTCCATCCCGGTTATTTTAGATGCCAAACATGGTGACTTAAACACTAGCACCGTCTTTGCCGAAACCATTTTTACGCGATCGCGGATTGATGCGGTTACGCTGAGTCCTTATTCTGGACAAGACCATGTTGCACCCTTTTTAATTTATCCCGGTAAAGCCGTCTTTATTCTCTGCTGCACCTCCAATCCGGCGGCTGTGGCGATTCAGCAGTATCCCCAATCCCAAACACCCCTTTATCTGCAAGTAGTTAAAGAAGCCAGAACCTGGGGCGCACCTGAAGATTTAGCCCTAGAAGTTGGCACAACCTCTCCCGACGTATTGGCAAAAATTCGGTCAATTGCCCCAGAACGCTTAATTTTAGCCCGGAGTATCTGGGCGGAGGGAGGGGCTGAACTGAACCAAATTTTAGCGGCTGGGTTAAATAGCAATGGTGAGGGGTTATTAATACCCGTTCCCCAAGATATGTTAGCCACAGAAGAACCCGCCGCCGCGATACAAACCCTGCGAGAGGAGATTAATCAGGCAAGAGGGAAAAAGATTCAACAGGGTTCTGCTTGTGATTTATGGATGCCTGATGTCTGTTTTCTCGAACAACATCCCCATCAGGATTTAATTCTCCAACTTTATGACATGGGTTGTATTCTATTTGGCGAATTTGTCCAAGCATCTGGAGCCGTTTTTCCCTACTATATTGATTTGCGGAAAGTTATCTCCAATCCCCAACTTTTCCATCTAATGCTGAGTGCTTATGCCGAGATTCTGCAAGGTTTAACCTTTGACCGGATTGCCGGGATTCCTTATGGGTCATTACCTACAGCAACCGGGTTATCCCTGCGTCTGCATCACCCGATGATTTTTCCCCGCAAGGAAGTGAAAGCCCATGGCACGCGACGGGTGATTGAGGGTCACTTTGAGCCAGGGGAAACGGTAGTAGTGGTGGATGATATTTTGATTAGTGGGAAGAGTGTGATGGAAGGGGCAGCGAAGTTGGAGTCCGGGGGGTTAAACGTGCAGGATATTGTCGTATTTATTGATCACGAAGGGGGGGTGAAAGATAGATTGAGGGACAATGGTTATCAGGCGCATTCCGTGTTAACGATTTCGGAAATTACCCAAACCCTGTATCAAGCCGGGCGGATAACTCAGGAACAATTCCAAGCATTTAACCACAGTGTTCAATAAGCGAACGTCCCACGCCTTAAGTTAAATTCGTGTGAAGTTCGTAGTTGCGCTTTAGCGCCATAAACACTATAGCGCTGACTACCAAGGTTTCTATGGCAATCTCTGCATCCTCACCGAAATCTATCGCAGAAACCCGGTTTCTTGCCCCCACCCACATCTCAGAGAGGAAAGCAGTTCATCGCTTGGCTTCCCACGGATTAACCAAATCAATTCCACAATCCAAAAAGTCGCGTATGTTGCGGGTCGCTAATGTTGCCTGGTGAACTCGGCAAATGGCTGCAATTTGTGCATCAAATTGTGAGATGGGGCGACCGATTTGTTTGCGGTAAGCTGCTATTTGGGAATAAAGCTCAGCGGCTTTTTGATCGAATGCTAAAATTCGCTCTGCCAAGTAATCCTCAAAGACGATCAATGCTCCGTCGAGCAATTTCTGTCGTCGCTGTCCTTCTGGAAGAATTTGAATACCGTACAGAATTTCGGCTTGGGTAATGCTGGTTGTGTACAGTGATGCACCGTTTTGGCTGGCTAACCATTCGCGGATGACGCTCGAACCCCTCGGCTGAATGAGTTCCGAAATGACGTTGGTGTCGAGAATGATTTTCATGGTTCGCCAAACAGGGTTTCGTCAACTCGAATGGGTTCCCGTGGCTCGATGAGAATTTCGTTGGGTTCGATCTGGCTGAAGTGTCGCTCAAAGACTGCGATGAGCCACTGACCTTCGTTTTCAAAGTTTTCGGGTTGAAGTTTTGGGGCGGGTGTGTGGGGGGTTGGGTGCAGTTCGCGATCGAGAAGCTCGAACAGTTTTTGCTTGTCGGTAGGGTTGAGTTGATGAATGGCTGGCAAGAGTTCATTGAGTGTCATCTCTGGCTCCTGTTGTGTTGTATCTACTATTTTGCCTTCTGAGAACGTCAGGGGTGCGATCGCCAAGCATTGGGTTGAATTGTTCCTCATATCAAGTCCGGTGAATTGCCCACAATAACAATGCTGTAACCGCAAGGGTTTCGGCCTTTTTTATTAAGGGTGATTTGCCGGACATCATATCAAACGTTATTAGCGCTTCCCGCACTTCCAGAACCCCCCCTTGCCACCCACATCCCATCCGGTCAGACAAACTGGTCTGAATAAAGCATGAAGTTTTATGACTGGATTCCACACTTCTGCCTGCACCGACTTAAAAGAAGCAGAAATTAAATCAAAGATTTTTGTGTCTAACAATATCTCTTAGCAAACCACGTAGGTTTTCTAACTTTTTTTTCTTCTGCTGTTCATCAACTTCAGATCTTTCAACCTCTTTAATTCTGTTCAAGATGTAGGACTCATCAAATGTAACTATTTCAGAAGGATTAAAATCCAGAAGAAGTAGTTTTTCTGACTTCAACTTACCGACGTCACCTGAAGATGAGTGATAATACACTAAAACACCAACTACATCAGCACTGCTCATGATTCCATTGCCCACTGTATTTCTATACCTTAACAAGAAATATTCACTATCTTCTGGAGCTATACCATAGACTATGTTTTGCATTATAAAAGGATTTTCTGGAGTTATATTGACTATACGTCTAAGTCGAGAACTTACAAATATTGATCTGTATTCTTTATAAACAACAACCTGAAAATTCGAGATATTGATCTCGGGTTCACTGTTGTTGTAAATTGCAAATCTTATTTCTAATATTTGTTTTAGTAAATTACTGTCACCAAGTCTATCGTCATCAATGTCAGTAAATCTCGCATCCTCGGTTACAAAGCGGAGAGAATCAACGTTCGCAAAGTCAACGTTCTCTGTTTGAGCTTCCACTTTTTCTATGTCTGTATAAAAACTTCTTCCGAAAGGTAGATTTAAGGGGGATTGAGCTTTGAAGCCAAATAGTATAGTCGTGCTAAGAGTCAGTAAGGAAAACCCAAATATAACTCTCGTTCTAGATACTTTAAATAAAGAGTTGCCTAAGAAAATTTTTGCTTTAGATGAAGAATCCTTCAATTCAGCTTTTTGGGTTAGCAGATTGTGCCAGTGTTGATCTTGGTCGTAAAAATCTTTCTGAAGCTGCCGCAATTGGGGAAACCGTTGCAAAATTACAGACGCCGGAATTGCCCCACCCCCCAAATCAGAGGCGCGATCGCGAGTAAACTTTACCATCCCGCAGACCTTCCCCGTCTGCCGATTCAACAGCGCCGATCCACTCATGCCCGGTCGCACTTGAGCCAGCTTAAACTTAATCAGGGGCGGCACATCCCCCGTTAACCCCTCATAGCTACCTGTTACCGGACAACCATTGTCAAAATCCCGATCCGGATAACCAAAAAAATAGAATTCCTGACCAGCCTGAAGCTCCTCATCCAGACAAACGCAAGGTAAGCCAGCCGTCAAATCCGTAGTCTCAGGCAGCAACTGCAACAGCGCCAGATCCAATTCAGAAGCTCGCTCCACCACCTCCGCCTCGGCAAAATAGATCTGCTGCCGCCATCGCACCCGCACCCGCCCCCGATCCGTCAGCGGCTTCACAACATGGGCACAGGTGAGAATCAAACCCGGAGCCACGAAAAAACCCGTCCCCCAGCTCCCCGGGATCGAGAGCTTGACCGTGCAGTCCTCTAACAGTGTTTCCAGAGACATGGAATTTTAATCCTTAGCCTTGGCTTCCCACTCCAGTGTCATCTCTAACACGGGATCGGCTAACCCCGCCGCAGAACCCGCTATCCCTCCCGTGACGATGGAAAATAAGCCCACGAGGGCAGTTCCGGCTAACAGTAGTCGATTGAGTTTCACCAGTCGAGAATAGTCCATAACGTCTCACCCCAAGGAGTCGGGTTATGGCGGGTCGTGGGTGTTTTTTTGAGTTTAGCAGGATTTTCCGACAGGGCAATGCTGAGTTTTTATAGAGTTGTCGGTGACTCATCCACCAGAAAACAGGACAAATATTAATTCCCCGTCCATCAGAGAGACTTCAACACCCTACCGAGTGTCAATTGTCGCTTAGCTGGCAAGGACTAATGGTAATGAGTACCATTCACCCCTGTTATCAGATTATGCTGTGAGCCGGGAAAGTATGTACTCAGATAAGGAATCGTAGCATCCTAAACGAAATTAAGTTGAGACGGAATAAAGTAATAGGATAATAGGATAATAGGATAATAGGGTAAAAGAATAAGAGTAAAAAAACTACTCATCATTTAGAGGCAAAATAGAGATAAGCGCTGAATTGCCAACTACCCCCATGAGTTACTGTCTCAATCCTAACTGTACCAACCCCCAAAATCCCGCCGGAACCAAATTTTGCCTCACCTGCGGGTCAAAAGTACGCCTCAAGGAACGGTATCGCACGGTTCACCCCTTGGGACAAGGGGGTTTTGGGCGAACATTTTTAGCCGTGGATGAGGATAAACCGTCTCATCCCCCTTGTGTGATTAAGCAGTTTTTCCCCCAAGCCCAGGGAACCAGTACGGTACAAAAAGCGGCGCAGTTATTTACCCAAGAAGCAGTACGGTTAGATGAGTTGGGTAAACATCCCCAGATTCCAGAACTGTTGGCGTATTTTTGTCAAGATAGCCATCAATATTTGGTGCAAGAGTTTATTGAGGGCGAAGACTTAGCCCAGGAGTTGGCAAGAAAAGGCGCGTTTACAGAAGCCCAAGTTCGCGATGTGTTGAATAATTTGTTGCCTGTTTTACAATTCGTTCATCAACATCATGTTATTCACCGCGATATTAAACCGGAAAATATTATTCGTCGAAATCGGGATAAGCAACTATTTCTGGTTGATTTTGGCGCATCAAAAGTGGCGACAGGTACAGCGTTAGCCAGAACCGGGACAGTGATTGGTTCGGTGGGGTATGTCGCGCCTGAACAAAGTATCGGTAAAGCGGTATTTGCGAGTGATATCTATAGTCTTGGCGTGACGTGTATCCATCTGCTAACGGGAATCCATCCCTTCGACTTGTTTGATGTGAATCAGGGGGTTTGGGTATGGCGACAAGGGTTGAAAAATTCAGTCAGCGATCGCGTGGCTAAAATTTTAGATAAGATGTTAGTCAGTGCGACGAATCAGCGCTACCAATCGGTGGCGGAGATACTCCAGGATTTACAGTCTCAAACCCCTGTGGCTAAGGTTAAATCGGCAAAACCTTCACCCCCTCCAGCTTCAGCGCCAATGAAGCCCCAGCCAAATCCGCCTCAATATGGGAAAGGGTTAGATAAAGAATTAGCGGATTTGAAGTCTGAGTTTTTGCAGCCACCGACATCTAAAAGTACCCCACCCAAATCGATACCGCCGACTAAAGGTTCTGCCAATACTCAAAAAACTAAAAGTCAAATGGACAGGGAATTAGAGGAAATCAAGTCTCAGTTTTTGGAAGAATAGGTTGTCGCTGACCAAGAGATTTTGAAGCAGGCAGTGGATGCTTGGGAAGCTGAACGGAATCAGGCAGATTCCCAAGTTAACTGGCGTTTTACAACCCAAGATGCTCGAATTAAACTCAAGCGTCTTTATCCATCTATTGAATCTGAATAAATGTAGTTCAGGAACAAAGTAAAGGGTAAGCTGTTCGGCATTTCAACCTTAATGTCAATAATGGTGAAATCCTTGTAGTGCGAGCATCTTGCTCGCTACTAATACCCAATTTAAATGCATGACAGCTTACGCTCCAGCAACTTTTGTAAAAATCCGCGATCGCGCTCTTGAGTTTAACCTCTTCTCCTATACTGAAGTTCCCAATACAGTGCAAGCGACATCGAGATAATGCCGCTCGCTCAAAAGAAATCTGGGCTTCTTCTGGTTAAGTTGACACCAATGGGCATTGCCGTGTCCCTGCTTTCTGCCTTTTGCTATAGAATATACGTTCTCTAAAATTTGGCTAGGTGATTACCGATGAAACCGCCAAGTTCTACTGGTGTCCCGTTTAGGGAGGATTTCTGGATTTGCCCCATCCATACGAGGATAGGAGTTCCGATTAAACTATAAGTTTTAACAATAATTGACGTTAGCATTTATCTTTGAAGTTAATGATTCAGATGAATTACTTGATGACTCTGTGAAGACGCGCCATGGCACGTCTTTATCTGAGAACTGCTAACTGGGGTTATTGAATCGATGTTCCCCCAGTCGCTGTGAGAAAAATTGAGAGGTTATCGTTGTGTCTGATTCCCCGACAAGTTTAATTGTGGCAGAACCGAAAGCAACCTATCAATCCGGTGGTGATCATCAGAATTGCTGGGTGGAGACGCTGGTGGATTGTCCGGGACTAGAGGGACTGTTGACGTACCGCATCCCGGCGGATTTGTCGATTAAACCGGGAGATATTTTAACGGTGCCATTGAATAACCGCCAGGTGGGGGCGATCGCAATTCGGTTACTGGCTTCTCCCCCTGCTGATGTGCCATTGGCGAAAATCCGGGAGGTGGAGGATGTAATTGGTACGGGTTTTTTTGAGAACTCCTATTGGCAGGTATTGGAACGAGTGGCGCAGTATTACTGCACACCCCTGATATCCGTAGTTCGGGGGGCATTACCACCGGGATTGTTGATGCGATCGCAACGGCGAGTTCGTCTGCATCGAGAGGCGATTCCTGATGGTGCAGATACGTTTGTCGGTCGAACGGCGCGTCAGATTTTAGCACTCCTAGATGCCCAACCGGACGGAGATTACAGCGTCGCCTATCTACAACGCCAGGTGAAAGGGGCGCGTCGCGGGGTGAAAGATTTACTTAAACGTGGCTGGGTGGAAAGTTATTTGAAACCGCCCCAACCCTCACGCCCGAAGCTGAAGAAAGCTGTCACTCTCGTCGCGGATGGCTTTGAACCTGATGTCACCGAACGACAACGGGAAGTATTAGATGTACTGCGGCGTCGGGGTGGAGATATGTGGCTGAATGAGTTATTGCAAGTCTGTCATGCTACGTCTTCTATTGTTAACAAGCTGGCAGAAAAAGGGTATGTAGTTGTTGAATACCGGGAAATTCTCAGAACCTTGGATCAGCCGAATGTGGCAGATGATCGCCCTAAAGTATTGACAGATACGCAAACTTATGCATTAAAAACGATTCAAAGTTTGGATGAGTATAACCAAGTGCTATTGCATGGGGTAACGGGTTCCGGGAAAACCGAAGTTTATCTGCAAGCGATCGCGCCGTTGTTAAGGTCGGGACAATCTGCCCTGGTGTTAGTTCCAGAGATTGGGCTAACCCCGCAACTCACCGACCGATTTCGCGCCCGGTTTGGCAAAAAGGTGAATGTGTATCACAGTGGGTTATCCCATGGGGAACGTTATGATACCTGGCGACAAGTATTAAGTGGAGAACCCCAGGTCGTCATTGGTACGCGATCGGCTGTTTTTGTGCCGTTACCCAAATTGGGTCTAATTATACTAGATGAAGAACACGACTCCAGTTTCAAGCAAGACAGTCTTTCTCCCACCTATCATGCCCGTACCGTTGCCCAATGGCGGGCGGAATTGGAGAATTGTCCTCTAGTTTTGGGTTCAGCTACCCCGTCTTTGGAAACCTGGGTTGCTGTAAACGGTCAACAAGCCAATCTCAACACAGACGCCCCCTGTAAAACCTATTACCTTTCATTACCCGAACGCATCCAATCTCGCCCCTTACCCCCTGTGGAAATTGTGGATATGAGACAGGAGTTAAAGCAGGGGAATCGTTCTATTTTCAGCCGTTCTCTCCAAGATGAGTTACAGCAGTTGAAACAAAAGCAGCGACAAGGGATTTTATTTATTCCCCGTCGTGGACATAGTACGTTTGTCTCCTGTCGCAGTTGTGGATATGTGATTGAATGCCCAGACTGTGATGTTTCCCTGTCCTATCACTATGCCCACGAGGGGGCAAACCAACTCTTACGTTGTCACTATTGCAACTACACAACCGCCCATCCTAATAATTGTCCCGAATGTGGTTCACCTTACCTCAAGTTTTTTGGTAGTGGCACACAGCGGGTGAGTCAGGAGTTGGTTAAGGCGTTTCCTGATTTACGGGTGATTCGCTTTGATAGTGATACCACCCGAACTAAGGGGGCGCATCGAACCCTGTTAACTCAGTTTGCCAATGGGGAAGCGGACTTATTAATCGGGACGCAAATGTTAACTAAGGGGTTAGACTTAGCGGGAGTCACCTTAGTCGGCGTTGTCGCCGCCGATGGATTATTGCACTTATCTGATTATCGGGCAGCAGAACGAGCCTTTCAAACCTTAACCCAAGTCGCAGGTCGGGCGGGTCGGGGGGATGAACCGGGTCAGGTGATTGTCCAAACCTATTCACCTCAACATCCGGTGATTCAGGCGGTGAAAACCCATGGGTATGAGGTGTTTACCGAGGCGGAATTGGTACAACGGGAATCGTTGAATTATCCTCCTTATGGGCATCTGATTTTATTGCGATTGAGTGGGTTGGAGGAGATAAACGTTGAGAAGGCGGCGGAGACGTTAGCGGATTGGTTGAGTCAAGCGGGTTCCGGGTATGAGATATTAGGACCCGCCCCGGCGGGGATTATGCGAATCGCCCGTCGTTATCGGTGGCAGATTTTGCTCAAATTTCCGCCAGATGTAGCGGTAGGATTATCCGATGTGGCGGCGTTGCAACGGATTTGTCCGCCGGATGTGAGTTTGACGATTGATGTTGATCCATTAAATATGATGTAGGGGGTCATTCGTCATTTGTCATTCGTCATTTGCCCTTCTTAATTCAGCAGACCCTAAATATTGTAGGGGCGACCCGCCGCACACTGCTAAAACCACGCACCGATTAATTTTATCGGGTCGCCCGACATCGGATATCGGTAATGATCTGACACCATGTAGCAATAAGAACTCTTCTGTCTTCTGCCTTTTGCTATAACGCAGAGGTTAGCACTCCAGGTACGCAGAGGAATTTAAATGAAATGACAACTACGCCGAATTTTCCAACACTGCAACGGGCAAAGGTTCGGGAAATACCTCAGGAGAAAACATTTCCCACAATACTTGTAAATAGGGTAAAACAAGCGAAAGTTGCTGCTGAGAAAGACGTTTACCAAATTCCAATCCTAACAGATGAATCATTTGCCGAACTAATTCCCACCCTACGTTTAAAGTAGGGTAGAGCATGACACACAAAGGAAACAATTCGCGTTGGATGGGTGCAATACTCCTTTCCAGAACACAAAGCCACAGGTAAATCTGGAACATTTCCACATCCCGAATACTGGCAGATTTCACCGTAGGGTTCACTAAGCTACCACTATGAGAGTGATAGTTTGGATGTAAATCGCTAATTCGGGTGGCAATTTGTTGAGCAATTAATGCTTGATCCGGTAAGATTTTCCGTAGAGATACCAAAGCTAATGATTGATGATCATAATTGGCGGCAGTTTTATAGAGTCGTTGTAAGGGAATATACAGACAATCATCAATCACCTGGAAATAAATACTCACTGTAGCTTGTTCTTGAGGTGACAGTGATTTCAGTAGTAACTGACCACTATAGTGAAACTGCATACTAACAAACGCAATCACTCTGGGATCAATTGCTGTATAATTGTGTCGAATGCGACCTAAATCTGATGCTAAAAATAAACATAAACGTTCGGGGATGACTTGATCGGCATAAGCGAGCAATACTTTCTCATAGATTAAGTAAGTATCTTTAGTAATTTGCCAAGGATCAATTAAGCGATAGTTAATACCTTGTCGCTTGATTTGTTGGCAGAGTAAGGCTTCGGTTTTTGCCCAAGCTTGAATCGTTACAGATCGCAATGAATCAAGCAACCGCTGTGCTATAACGGCTCGTAATCCTGGAGAATTCGACTGCCACGTTTTGTCTGAGATATTGTGTTGTTGGACATACTTTTTTGCCCAGAGTTTGGATAGATTTCTTGCCGTCGCGATTTTCTCTGTCTGTGACGGTTGAGCATGACCTCGCTGATTCTGTGTACTCATGACACACCCCTTGTCTAGAACGTCGATGCAGTCTGCAAAATGGCGGTAGCGATAAAGCCAACAGTAAAAAAAAGGCTTGTTTGGTAGCTAATGTGACAATTTTCAATAAATCGGTGTTCTAGCACGCTGGCTCACCAATAGCTGCTTGTTCCTTGCTTTCCAACTCTCTAATTATCTACTCACCAATCAAAGGATAGTCTTTTTTAAAAAAATTCTCAATAGTTACTTTATTTAGGGGCGAGCAGGGAATGGGGGAGATGAGGTAACTAGGGCAACAAATGACAAATGACAAATGATGAAACTAAACCGAATGCTGTGCAATCCAATCCTGCAAAATGGGATTAACCACCTCAGGGGCTTCATCTTGGGGACAATGACCTAAACCGTCTAAGGGGACAAATTGTTCCACAGCGGGAAAATTGACCCATTCTTTTGCCTCCGCGATGGGTTCCCAAGGATCATCAGTTCCCCACAAAATCAGTGTGGGACACTGTAACTGAGGTAATAAGTCTTCGGCTAGAGGTCCTGCGGAATAGCGGGTAAATGCGATAAACACATCAGCCGCACCCACATCAGCCGCCGGTTTCATCAGCAAGTCGATTAATTCATCAGTCACTGCCTCGGATTTGCGATACGCTTGCAATAAAATTTTACGCACCACCTGTGGCTTCGCCAGTTGCCGGAAAAAGAGTTGTCCCACCCACTTAACTCCCAGTAAATGTTGTATCATGGGTGCGCCGATGCGACGATGCCAAGGTAACGTCACTCGTTTGCGATCGTGCAGCATCCGCAGGGAACAGTTGATCAGGGTAACGCCCAATACCCTATCTGGACAATCCACAGCCGCTTGCATCGCTACAATACAGCCAATTGAATTCCCCACCAAAAACGCTGGAGTCTCTACGACTTCCCGGCAAAAATCAATGACTTGTTGTCCCCAGGTTTCAAAGGTATACTCCACTTCAAGTCCCGGCATTGGTTTGGCAGAGGCACCAAAACCAATTAAGTCAATGGCATAACACCGACAGGACTGGGCTAATGCGGGTAAATTCTTACGCCAATGTCCACAAGACGCGCCAAATCCATGCACCATCACCACTGCTGGTCCAGAATTGCCGTGGACTTGATAGGCAATGGGAAACCCGCGCCATGTCCAAGTGTGAGTGTCGCGTTCAGGGCGTTTGGGTAGGGTGGAGGAGGGAAAGGTCATGAGGATTTCAAGCGTACAGGGTTACTATTTACATTCTGTAATAAAATAGCGTTTTGCGAGATCAACCTGAGTAGAGACGTTGCATACAACGTCTCTACCATGATGCCTTTGTCTCGTCTTGTGTCAAAATTAACCTTAAGAAATTGTTTGGTGCGTCCTCTATGTTGGTGCAAACGTCTGCTGCTGTTATCCCGTTCCTGGGATCGGAAATTCAGGCATCCTACAAAGCGTCACGAGTGGTTATTTTGCCAATTCCCTACGAGGCAACCACAACCTATCGTAAAGGCACAGAAAATGGACCCGATGCGCTCTTGGAGGCGTCAATCCAGCTCGAATACTACGATGATGAGTTGGAACGGGAGATTTGTAAAGACGCTAGGATTTATACTCACGGTGCGATCGCAGATACCAGAGGTGGACAACGGATTTCTGCCCAAACCATGCTGACAGATACTCGCGACACCGTATCTGGACTTATCGATGATGGTAAATTTGTGATTGCGATTGGGGGTGAACATAGCATTACCACGGGAATTGTAGACGCCTACCGCCAAAGGAGTAGCGAACCCTTTACCGTAGTGCAAATAGACGCCCACGGAGATTTACGCCACGAATACGAAGGCTCAATGTATAACCACGCCTGTGTGATGCGTCGGATAGTGGATATGGGACTACCGACATTACCCGTCGCCATTCGCAGTCTTTGTCAAGAAGAAGCGGACTTAATTAAACAAAAATCCATCCCCGTAATTTGGGCGCGACACATTGCCCAAAATCCCCACTGGATAGACGAAGCGATCGCGACTATCCCAACAGGGCGAGTATTTATTACCATTGACTTAGATGGCATTGATCCGGCTTCAATGCCAGGGGTTGGCACTCCTGAACCGGGTGGGCTGAATTGGTATGCCCTCCTAACCTTTTTGCGACGATTGTTTGAAACCCATCAGGTCATCGGTTGCGATGTAATGGAGTTGGCTCCCGTGGTTGATTCAGTGGTCTCCCAATTTACAGCCGCTAAGCTGGTTTACAAACTCATCGGCTATCAAACTCTGGCACAAAGGTGGTAGCGATGGCTGAAATTCACTGCCTGATCCAGGAGGATCGGCAAAGGGGAACGGGAAAAAGGAAAAAACGAACACATTGTCAAACACACACCGTAACACGATATGAGTCTGAAGGAAAAACACGGCACACCCATTGGCAGTTATGCTCCCGATTTTGAGCTTTTAGGCACTGATAAGGATGTTCACCACCTATCCCGGTATCTAGAAAGGTGGCGAGGAGTAGTGGTAATTTTCTTGAGTAATAACTGTCCTGACTCTGCCGCTTATGTAGACAGACTCAAACAACTGCAAACCCGATTTAGGGAACAGGGATTTATCCTGATTGGCATTAACTCCAACGATGCTAACCAATCTCCCGAAGATAGTTTTAGTCAGATGCAGCAGTTTGCCAGTAGTAGAGGGTTGAATTTTCCTTACCTGTGGGACCCAACTCAGGACGTGGCACAAGGATTTGGCGCTTCAAAAACCCCAGAAGCCTTTGTGATTGATGGACAGGGAGTCTTGCGCTACAGAGGTCAAATTGACGATAATAGCCAACATCCCGAAGCCGTCAATGAAGCTTACGTCAAGAATGCGATCGCCGCGTTACTGGCTGGGGAAACTATCTCACCCAAATCAACTCCCACCTTGGGTAGTCCCCTAGTGTGGCGTCGTTAGTGAGCAAAGAGAGCCAGAGCAACGGAGGAGCTGGGGAGAATTCAGTATTTGAAGCCACCTGGCATCAGTAATAGTTAACTGGAACTCGTGAATACCATAAGAATTCGTATTTTAGCACCACGGGTGTTAACAACAATCAAACTTCGTTAGAGTCACAGCACTCTGTCAGAATTATCGGTAGACTGTTATCGTATGGGCAAGGCAATAGTCAAGAAAGAAAGAGTCGTAGCATGGGGATGAAATACCGACGGGTTTTACTAAAAGTGAGCGGTGAAGCCTTGATGGGCAAACTGAGCTACGGCATTGATCCAGGAGTCGTTCAGGACATCGCTGCTGAAATCGCCGAAGTCGTGGCAAGTGGCATCCAAATGGCAATCGTTGTCGGTGGTGGCAATATTTTTCGCGGTTTGAAAGCGGCTGCTGGCGGAATGGATAGGGCAACGGGTGATTATATTGGTATGATTGCCACAGTCATGAATGCCATGACCCTGCAAGATGCCTTAGAGCAAATGGGAATACCTACCCGTGTGCAAACCGCGATCGCGATGCAAGAAGTGGCAGAACCCTATATCCGTCGCCGTGCCATTCGTCACCTCGAAAAAGGGCGAGTGGTAATTTTTGGCGCAGGTTCGGGGAATCCCTTTTTCACCACGGACACGACGGCAGCTTTACGAGCCGCCGAAATTGATGCGGAGGTGATCTTTAAAGCCACGAAAGTCGATGGGATTTATGATTGTGATCCCCAACTAAATCCCCAGGCTCGCCGTTATCATACGCTGCCCTATCACTACGTCCTCGCTCAAGATTTGCGGGTGATGGATAGTACGGCGATCGCTTTATGTAAGGAAAATAATATCCCAATTATGGTATTTGATTTGACAGGGCGGGGTAATATCCGCCGCGCTGTTCAAGGAGAATCTGTCGGAACAATTGTGGGAGGTTTTTGTGAAGTTAGCTGACGCTGAAAGTCAAATGAAGAAAGCCGTTGAAGCAACACAACGGGGTTTCAATACCATTCGTACCGGTCGGGCGAATGCCAGTCTGTTGGATCGAGTGATGGTGGAATACTATGGTAGTCCTACCCCCCTGAAGTCTCTGGCAAGCATTAATACGCCAGATGCTACCACGATTACGATTCAACCCTATGACAAGAGTACGCTGACTCTGATTGAAAAATCGATTTCTTTATCGGATATTGGCTTAACCCCCAATAATGACGGTCAAGTCGTGCGACTGAATATTCCTCCCTTAACGAGTGAACGCCGCCAAGAATTTGTGAAGATGGCGGGTAAGTTAGCTGAGGAAGGGAAAGTTTCTATCCGCAATATCCGCCGTGATGCTGTTGACTCAGTTCGTAAACAGGAGAAAAGTAGCGAAATTTCTGAAGATGAAGCCCGTGATCTGCAAGATCAGATTCAGCAATTGACGGACAAGTACACGGCTAAAATTGATGACTTGTTAGCGGCAAAAGAGAAGGACATTACCACGGTTTAGAACATTGCAGCCACACCCCATTGGGGTAAAGTTGCAGCAGTAGTGCGGGCATCTTGCCCGCTTCTCCAGTCTGATAGGGGAGATAGGGGAATTGTAGGGGTTTGGTCTCCAAACCCCATTTCTTATGTAGGGGCGGGTTTCACTGCTATCGTTTGAAATGGTGCGTTACGCTTCGCTAACGCACCCTACACCCTACACCCGCCCCGACTAAATGACGAATGACCAATGACCAATGACCAATGACCAATTCCCCAGTTTCTTGGTAAACTATGTCAGAGGTTTAAAGTAATACCTCCTTGCCGCACTCATGAGTTTCTTAATCCATAAAGCCTAATGTTTGACTGCATTATTGTTGGGGCAGGTCCTGCAGGGGGAACCGCCGCCTACCACCTCGCCAAGCGAGGGCGATCGGTACTGATTCTAGAAAAAGACTCTTTACCCCGATACAAGCCCTGTAGTGGTGGTGTGTCCCCAAGCGTGCAACAGTGGTTTGATTTTGATCTTGCACCTGCGATCGCACTAAATGTAAGCCGAGTTCGCTACACCTGGCAAATGGATGATCCGGTGGAGGTCAATCTCAAAAAACAAAAACCCGTCTGGATGGTACAGCGAGATGTTTTTGACCAATTTTTGATCGAACAGGCAAAAGAGCAAGGCGCTCAACTGCAAGACCAAACCACTGTCACGAGTATTGAATTTAAAGGCGATCGCTGGCAGGTTAACACAACCAATGAACCAACCAATGAACCCCTGGAAGCCCGTTACCTGATCGCGGCGGATGGTGCCAATGGTCCTATGGCAAAATGGTTAGGCTTTAAAGATCGTCCCCAGCGGATGGCGGTGACGCTAGAAGCCCCTAATCCCGCCCCGACAAGCAGTGATCCAACAATCCATTTTGACTTTGGGCAAGTGAAAAATGGCTACATCTGGAATTTTCCCAAAACCGATAGCTATTCGGTTAGTGTGGGAACATTTAAGGGGAATGACAAGCAGGATTTACAAAAGATAGGCACGAAGTATATTCAGCAACTCAATATTGATCCGAAACTCTGCCAGGTTCACAGTCATCCAATGTGTTTGTGGGATGGGAACCAAAAGTTACACGGGCAAAACTCGCTATTAGTTGGTGATACCGCTTGTTTGGCTGATCCGTTTACGGCTGAAGGCATTCGTCCCTCTATCTTTAGTGGTGTCAAAGCAGCAGAGGCAATTGATGCGGCTTTAGGCGGTCAAACCAACGCCCTAACCCAGTATACCCAGGTGATTCAGGACGAATGGGGTAACGAGATGGTTTGGGCGAAACGTTTAGCTGGAGCCTTCTATGGTTTTCCAAAAATCGGCTATAAGGTAGGCGTGAAGCGACCTTCAGCGACTCTGATTATGCTGCAAATTTTATGCGGGGAATTGAAGTATTCAGAGGTGGCAGGTTTTGCTCTTAAACGTTTAAGTGGTGGATTCTTCTCACGGTAGGGTTGTCATTCGTCATTTGTCATTTGTGGAGTCGGGTCAATTTCCCAAATATTCAAAATCTCACGGATCACTTGACCGTGAGATTTCGTTACCTCGAAAGAGTTTTATCAGAAAAGTCCGGCTAAGTTATGCAAATCTCTATCTTGAGAGGCTGCATATCTTAGGAAGTGAAGCGTTAGCTTAGAGAAGCACGACTGCGATCATAGCTAGTCCGGAAACTAGAATTGGGTTTGCCTTGAATAGAATCCCAATGGCTGATGTTATCAACATCTAAACCGACTTCATTAGCTGCTCTATTGAGCATGGATTGTTGCCTGTTCTTGACGGCGTGATGATGACGCATCATTAAGGCTCTGGCTTGTTCTTGAGTAGACATTGGTTGATTCTCCGATTGCTTTAGTGAGATTTGATTGAGTTTTTTCTTCTTAAAACTTTAAAAGTTTAGCTTAAAGAAGCACGGCTGCGCCCGTAACTGGTACGGAAACCAGAATGGGGTTTGCCTTGAATTAAATCCCAATAGTTGACGTTATCAACATCGAAACCGACTTCATTAGCTGTCCGATTGAGCATGGATTGTTGCCTGTTCTTGACGGCGTGATGATGACGCATCATTAAGGCTCTAGCTTGTTCTTGAGTAGACATTTATGTATCCTCCGATTGCTTTAGTGATATTTCACTGAATTTTTCCTTACAAAATAACTATAACAAGAAAATTCTGTAACAATCACTACAGAATAGCTTTATTTACAAATCTTAATGTTATAGTTTTGAAACATAACCGCCTGAAACAGACAAGTTGTCTGATCACGAAGACAAGTTAAGCTAGATCACAGCAAAGGGTGCGAGGATTGGGAAAAATCCTTCGCGGTGCTAGTAAAATATGGTTGTTTCTTGACCGATGTCCTAGACGTGCCATGGCACGTCTCTACAACCCCTGCTCCTCTACACCTACTGTTGGCTCAGATTCAGGCAGAATGCGGACACGGGCAAATTTGAGTCCTGTGATTCCTTGCAATTTTTCCACCGTGCTGGATTCGATATGGGAATCCACCCAACCTTCACGGGCGAGGAAGCGTAAGTATTGTTGATATTCTGTCCATTCGGCTTGGCTGGAATAGACAATAGTCAGCATCCCCGGTTGGGTGATGCGAGTTTGGGTGGTGGCGTCTAGGGCTTTATCAATTCGTTTTTTGACGATTTCGTAGCGGGTATCACGGGTGCTACTGCGTAAATCGAAGATTTTTTCCGTTTGTTCGTCGTGGAAAATATCCACCGTGGTTTCTTGTACTAATACTAGATGAGTGACTTGTAAGGGTGTGTTAAAGCGATCGCGCATTTCAAAACACGTCCTCGCACAGTCACAGATAGCCCGTAGCTGTTCGTAGCGCAAACAGTGGAGATGGAATACAGTAAACTGCGAGTTAATCGAAGCCCCGGCGTAGATCATGTGATCAATGCCATCCGTGAGTTCGTGATCACAATAGTGGGGGATAATCTGCTGCATCCGCACTTGCCATCGTTCCCAGGTTTGGCGTAGTTGTTCGTTAATCTCATAAATCATCCGATCATAGCGATCGCGTGCGGTATAGATACACTCATGAGGATTGTCGCACGCTTGTTTATAGGCGTTTACCGCGTCAACCGCCGCGTCGCCACAGTCTTGGAAATATTCAAAATAAATTTCCAGATGATTCTTTAGGTACTTAATCGCCGTCACCTCTTCATCCACCGTCACTCCCTTGTCTAACCGTTCAATATAAGCTGACAAATCTAGGCGCAATTGTTGCAACAAGGGCAACGGTTGAGATTCATTCGCCGCATCCACTATCGCCATTGCCAAATTAAACTGGCTGAGTAAATCGGCTTGGATTGCCCGATTTCGTTCATTTGACGAACCCCGAATATCGGAAATCCCATACATGGGATGGACATCAGTAAACACAATCGGTTCTGGGGGAAGTCCCCAACTACGGCGTTCTGCTTCTTCCAGAAACCGCCATTCTACAGCAGGATGGATATGATTAAATTGACTTTGAGCCGCTTGACGCAGGGCGGCGGTTAAGGCGGGGATTAAGGCACAAGCATGGTTGATATCCAGGGAATCGAAATTATCCGCCTGATCACTGGTTAACCCCACCATTCCCATTAAATTTTGGCTAGGCATTTCGGCTTCAGCCGCCGAAACCGTGAGGGGAATCAGTAAGAGGGAACGAGTACCTTGGTTGAACAAGGCTTGCTCACATTCCGTTTGACAATGACTTTCTAAATTGGCGACTATCCAAACCTGATTTGCTTGGGCGGCGGCTTGGAAATGGGAACCTTGTAGGGAATCCCAGGTATAGACTTGGGTTTGAATCAGTTGATCATTTTCACTGGTGAACAGTTTCACCTCTTGGCGCTTCACCCGCAACAGCAGAATCTGATCAGCACGAAATAGCGATCGCATTTTTTGATCGAACAGGCGAAACTTCTCGGAACGCAAGAGGGAGTCGCGTTCAATTAGCAAGCTAATCAGTTGTCGAATCGTTTCTTGATGGGTAACATCCAATCCTTCCCATAAAAGTTGACCCTTAACCCGATAATTGTCTAGATTTAAACGTTTTTCCCAGATAGGATTAAGGATAATTTGCCGAATCGGTTGTTGGGAGAAATCGATATCCGAAAATTCATCAATTTCTGGATTAATCCGTTCAACCGTTAAATGTTCCGATCGCAGCCAAAATTGGACACAATGGGGTTCGGAATCAGGGGAATTATCGAGAGCCGCGATAACAGGTTCATCTAAAAAGCGCCATTGGCTATGATTAATTTTATATACATCTCGTAATATTAGCGCCAGTAAATGACGCCGATATAACTGTTCGAGGGTTTTAGCATCAACGTTTATAAATAAATCAAATAGGTGAATACCCTGGTTTTGTAAGTTGCCCGTGGGAGCATCAATCCCAGTTAAGC
The DNA here is from genome assembly GCF_040221695.1 of Coleofasciculus sp. E2-BRE-01. NCBI lineage: Bacteria > Bacillati > Cyanobacteriota > Cyanophyceae > Coleofasciculales > Coleofasciculaceae > Coleofasciculus > Coleofasciculus sp. E2-BRE-01. The sequence continues at coordinate 23,913 of NZ_JAVKEA010000073.1, forward strand.
GACAAAAAGCATGATTAGCATAATACAGAGCGAAGTTCCCCGGCTCAACCCACGCCATCAACAGTTTGCTATGGTGCTGGAAACGCGCCAACCAATCATGATTTCCCGAATTCGCCTGATTTGTCATCGTCGTGCGATCGCTAAATGTTGATTCATCCGTTACGGGTTGAGAATGGGAATTAGAGTTAGACATCGCAGGCGGGTTAATCTCCGGGGAATTGTCGGGAATGGAGTATCGGTTTTTCTGCCACATCAGGGTAAAAGGGTGATGAAACCATAAGCCATCTTTCCATTTGATCATAGAATTTAAAACTTGACAAGTGAAGCGAAATATAGTCTTAAAATTTTGCAAAATTTTCTCATAAAACACTTGTCATGAGTCACGATTAAACTAAACCCCATCGTAGTGGCGTGGCACACCTTAATTAGTGGATTAGAATTGTAGGGGCGCACCGACTGTGACCTCTTGTGTTCTTTCGACTTTTCGCGATCGCGAAAATCAGATAATATACAAGAGACTGTTTGAAACCACCGCTCAATCAATTGTAGCTCTGGGGAATGAGAAGGTAAAAATTCTAAATGTATGCCTTGAGGAACCTCTACTTTGTCACTAGTATGCCAGCCAGCTTGATCAACAACCAAGATTACCTGCTTTTTCCTACCGATGTTAAAGTGTTGCGCGAAATCTGCCAACACTTTGTTAAATAACTGAATATTGACGTAGGGTAGTATCCACCAATAGGTTTGACCAGATTTTGGGTGAACAAAGCCATAAAGCCACAACCATTGAAAACGCCAATTTACCTTCGCCGTTGGGACTGTCCACTCATCCACCCAAGTACGTCGAATTACGGGTTTGAGTCCCACTCGATGTTCATCTATTGCCCATACTTCTATGTCGAATTCTGGATGGGCTTTTTGTACAAGTTGTACCTTTTTCTCCAGATTTTTTTTTCCACTAGGCCTGTTCTTCTTGGCTCGCTTCTATATGTTCAGGTCGGGGCACTCTGAGACGAAAACCCATTTGTTTAAGATATTCCCATCCCCTTTGACGACTGACAGGACGACCGAGCAACTCAGCTATCCAGTCTGCTACCTTTCTTCCATTCCACTGTCCTCCATCCATTGGTGGCTCTTGTCGTGCCTGCCAAAGCAACGCTTGCTGCACATCATCTAATAGCGGTTCACTACTTCCTTGATTTGAGCTACGTTGGTCTCCCAATGTCTGTGGTCTAATACGGTTGTAACCCCAAACCAACTCATAGATCCAACTACGGCTATAGCCTGTGGCTGCTGCTACTTTTTCTGTTGTTGTACCTTTGGCTAACAACCAAATGATCTGATAGTGTGTCCGCTTTACTGGTTCCTTAGCTTGTCGATAGCCCATTTCTAGCTCTTCCAAGCTTAGATGTGGTTCGATTGTTACTCGTTTTGGCATTGCTCTGATATGAATCATGCACCCGGATTTATATTATGGGTGATTTGCCGGACATGATATCAGACATAGGATAGGGTTCAGGATCATCGGGCAAAATGAAATCGTCGGGAAGTTTTTCCCAGGTGACAAGGGGTTCTTGGTGTTTGGCGGAGGTTGGAGTTTGCAAAATCATCTGAGATTGTTTAACCTTGGCGGTTGTTATATCTTCTAGCGCTAAAGCGCCGACTACGAACGAACAAATGGTGCGATCGCACATTCAGCAATAGTCTCGATAAATTAAATCTTACCTGTTGCCCGCTCGGTACAATGAACCATGAACCATGAACCATGAACATTCAACCATGTACCCATTTCGGCTTTGTGCGATCGCGTTGCTTCTTTGTATTACTTTATTCGGCACTTCTCTACCCGTTCAAGCCGCTAGCCAAGTTAGTCCCAAATTAGAAGAACAAGTGTTGCAAGTGATTCGCGAACACCCAGAAGTGATTCTGGAATCCGTTCAGGCGTATCAGCAACGTGTCCAACAGCAACTCCAACAAGCCCAGCAAGCGTTTGTTCAGGAACTGAAAACCAATCCTCAAGCCGTTATTGAGGACTCACCGACGACAGGGACGTCTCAGTCCAAGATTGTCATGGTAGAGTTTTCCGATTTTCAATGTCCCTATTGTGGCAGGGCGCATAAAACGGTGCAACGGTTTATGGCAAAGCATCAAGATCAGGTGACGTTGACGTATAAACATTACCCTTTAGCCTCAATTCATCCCCAAGCTATCTCAGCCGCCAAAGCAGCGTGGGCGGCGTTTCAACAGGGGAAGTTTTGGGAGTATCATGATGTGCTGTTTACTCAGCAGGAAAAACTGGGGGAGTCGTTTTATATTGAAACTGCCAAGAAGTTAAATTTAGATGTAGACCAATTTAATCGCGATCGCAATAGCCAAGCAGCAGAAACGGCGATTAGTCAGGATATTCAGCTAGCGGAGAGTTTGGGAATTACTGGAACTCCCTTTTTTGTTATGAATGGGGAGGTGTTTACTGGGGCGATAGAATTAGAGGAAATGGAGAAACGTTTCACTCGTGTTAAACAGTCGTTATAAGTAGGGATTGTTGAATAGGGTGAGGGAAGGGAACAGGGAATAGGGAACAGCAATTGTAGAGACGTGCCATGGCGCATCTGGAAGCTGGGGAGGGACGATAATGGGTGTAGGGGCGACCCGCTTGCATCAATTAATAACGGTGTCCACTCAATTGACTCGGGTCGCCCTTTACTCAATGACGAATGACAAATGAAAAACTTAAGGTGTAATCTCTTGCAATTGGTTTCCCGGATTAATTTCTGATGTTTTTTCATCCGTTTCGGTAGAAATAAACGGTTCTGTAGAAAAAGGTTCAGACGATTCTTCTTGCTCCTCTGAATCCCTCCTCACCAGTTGAACAGTTCTCTCAACTTCTTCCTTAAAATGCTGCTTTTGCAAATATTCAGCCATCTTAATTTGAGCCGTATCGTAGGCGGATGTACCTGGCGAAATTTGGGAAAGATAGTTCAACGCGCTCTTAAAATCTCGTTGGGCGGCTTGGTTATAGGCTTGTTGTAAAAGATATTCCGCTTTAATGCGTTGTTTTTCTTCATATTCGGCTAACTTCGGTTGAACTTTAGCCGCCGTTGTTGTCTCTAGAGGAATTTGGTTGAGCAAGTTCAACGCCCCAGTAAAATCCTTTTTTTGAGCTTTGGCATAAGCTTGATTCAGTAGTTGTTTAGCTTCGGCTTCTAACTCAGGTTTGGCTTGTTCCACCAAGGATTCAACTTTACGCCGCCAAAAGTGGACACCATTCATCTTACGAGCTTCTTCCAACACATCCCGCCATCGTTTTTCCTTCAACGCTTGTTCAGCAGCTTGGTATTGAGCAGCGGCTGTGTGCCATTCCCGTCGCCACCGTTTGAGGCTAGTCTTAGAATCCTGATACAAAGCACTCTCTTGGGGAACCGATTTAGCCAGTGCGATCGCCTTTTGAAAGTTTCCCGCATCATATTCTGCCCTCGCCCGTTCCAATCGGTCAAGATCCGGGTTCGATGGAACAGCATTCAACAGAGAATAAAGCCCAAATGAGATCACCACAGTATTACAGGCGGCGATGCTCACTCCCATACCCTTTAAAACAGGGGGTAGCTGGAAAAACCAACGGAAATCGAATAGCGTCGCTTCGGCTTGAGGTTCTAATGCGACTCCATCCGATGACTTTTTGTAACTCACTATAGACTGCTGCTCCATAAAACCTATCCAAAACACTTATCTGGCGTGGCATTTCGGTGTTTACTTCCTGCTGCTTCGGGGACTTTTTGATGGCTTACCCTTGCTCAAGTCACCCTCATTTTCCATATTTCTATAGATGAACAATTTTTCCGGAATCCCATCAGGTAAAGTTTCAGGAGACAGTAGGGGTGCAGCTAACTTTTCACGGGCTATTATGGCTGAGACAGGGTGTAGGGTGTAGAGGGTAGAGAACATTTGGAAACTTGTCCCTCAAATACAGTCAATTCCTCTGCGCCCCTCTGCGCTACCCTCTGCGCCCCTCTGCGTTGAAAAAATATAATTCCGAGTGCGTAGTGCTACATTACACTCAGTCGGTGTGGGTTTAGTTACATCTGGGTTAGCCAAGAAACGATAGTAGTGAAACCCGCCCCTACAAACCAGGTTCCCTCAAAAATATTCCTCTACCAAGGACTACCAATCATTGTAAATGCCGCCCAGTAATAAGGATGAGAAAAATCTTGATTACCTCTGCCTTTTAGTTCCGAGGGTAAAGGAATTCCCCCCATACCAATACCGTGTAATTGACCATTCTCCAGACGCACCTGTCCCCGTAACATAGCAATTTGGGCGCGTTGTAATGCTTCTGCTTTAATCGTCACGTCAGGTTGACTCAATTGCCGATAAAACTCGCTCATCAGCGCCAATGTGCTGCCATCACTGACATACCAAAGACTGGCTAAGGCAGATTTCACTCCCGCATTCACCGCTAATCCAGCAAACCCTAACTCCGCATTCGCATCGCCAATAGCGGTGCGACAAGCACTCAAGACTAATAACTCAACTTGAGGCGACTGATTCCAACCGATTTGCCTTAGCTGATTTAACCGGAGTTTTTCATCCCAGAGTTGAATATAGGAATGACTGGGGTCATTTGGTCGGAAGTCAGCGTGAGTGGCGAGGTGGATAATGCCAAATTGCTGACGCTGTTGTTTCAGGTTGTTTAGGGTAAAGTCTTCATTTAAAAAAGATTGACCTGACCATAATTCTTTAGTAATAATCTGCAATTCATTCGGTACAGCGGGAAGCGGGGATAAATCTTTGAATTTAGATGCTCCCATGGCTAAAACTTGGGCATTTTTGATTGTGTTATAGCGGTGATTGGTGAGACTCATGCTGGGTATAGAACCAATTGAATATTTTTCTACAAGAAATTGGTTGCCATCGTGAAGTGCTGTCATGGGAATTGTCCGCAAACCTGCGTCCATACAAAATATCAGCGTATCAATTCCCTGTTCTTCTAGCTCAGATTCTAGAGGGGCAATTATCCAATTATAAAGTTGTTGCGCGGGGGCGAGGTAGGCTTTGGGGCGATAGACATCGGTGACGGTTTGGCGAAATTCTGTCAAGGTTTTCTGTAATTCTTTGGCATTGGCGGTTGGGATTCTCTTGCGAATAGGATAACCTTGAGGAAGAACTAACAGCAGTTCTAGATGGTTGGTCAGTGAACGTACATAGACAACGCCGGAACTCTTTCCCGTTTGCTCCTTTAGAGTGGTTAGAGTGTCTCGCAAGCCTTCGGCGGTGATGATTTCACGGCTTAGATTTTGCTGAAAATACTTCTCAAATTGCTCCTCAAACAGTTGGTCAGTCTGACCCACTGATAATGAAGTCTCAAGATTGAGCGAGAGAGTTCCTGGAGTGTAAAAGCGCTGCACAATCCTTTTTTCTCCCGTTTCGGGATCTTCCTCAATTTCGATTTCGGCTTCTAAACCCTGCCCAATTAGATTGTTTAAAGACTCGATAATATCTACGTCTGTCTCTAGGTCGGGTTTGGCTTCTCGAATGAGTGATTCATCGGGAATGAAAGGGACAGGGGATGATAAAATTTGTATCCGTTCTTCATCCTGGGTATGGCTGAAGAAATAGACTTGATTGGGTACAATTGTTTGGTCTGGTGCAGCATCACCTCGGGTCATTGCGCCTCGGATACCGTTGGTTTGGGAATTACCAACAATAAATGGCATGATTCCCCCATGACGGATAATAATGCTGCCACCGTCTGTCCCTCCAGCCGTAGAAATACTGGCATTAATACCATTCTGGTCGATGAAAGAGTCAGTCGCCCGGAAGAAATGGTTGGTTGTAATTTCAACGTTTCCGCCTATACCATTGAGACTCTGAGTATTAATGTGACTAACAGTAATCCTGTCATTAGCAGTCAGCTTACTATTGCCACCATTGCCAGAAGCGGAGGTATCCAGAATACCTGTGGAGATTTGTCCGTTGTGGCTGAACAAATTAATCCCGCCAGGGGCAGTAATATCACCCGTTTTGATCGTATTCTCGGCTGTGATATCTATCCCGGCTCGATTATTGGTGGTAATATTACCTTGAACCCATAAACGTTGCAACGGTTGCAAGCTGCCAACCTGATCATTAAACTGAACAATACCACTACCGGGATTAAGGGTGAGATCGTAGGTTCCGTCAACAGTACTATTAAAAATAATGTTACCGGAGTTGGGGATACTCACCGAGAAATCTCCAGGTAAAATTAGGGGACGGTTGAACGTAATCTGGTTACCTGCATTAAATGTAATTGGTCCTGGAGTTCCAGACGCAGAACCCGAGTCTAAATCCCCAGTCGTGATAGTGTTACGGGCATTGAGTGCGATCGCGCCTCCTTTGCCTATACTTGATCGGGTGTAAATTGTCCCCGCATCAGTATTGATATTTCCTGAAAGACTCGTCAGCGTCACCGCTGCGCCTGGATTGTTAATCGTACCTGTGATAATATCTTGGTGCGCCAGTAGCCTAATGTCACCGTTTCCGGTTAGAGTAAATCCAGTGGTATTGATCGAACCATCACCCATGGGCGATCGCAATGTCACCGAGTCATTAAACGTCACATCATCAGCCAGGGTAATCGCGCCACTGCTGTTATTACGCCCGATGGTTATAGACTCGAAACCCTGTTGTAAGGCGTTGATATCCCGGACTGACAGGTCTAGTGTTTCTGTGTTAGTATCGGTTTCACCGTTAAGCGCGATCGCGTGACTGGGATTAAACGGTTGTAAAGTCAAAGTCCCATTCCCCGATACATTCCCGAAAAAATTAATTTCGTTACCTGTTAATTCAATATCGCCAACAAGAGTAACATCATCACGGTATGTTTGACCCAACTCTCCGTTCGTTATCACATTACCACGAGTTTGAGTCATACCCTCGGCATCGGTAGTCAGACTCTGAACGGTTACAGAACCCTTAAATTGGGTGATACCTGTACTATTGATGTTTAAGTTTCCCAGATTAACCGTATTCCCGACACTATCCTCAAACGTAATATTACCCGTACCTGAATTTAGCGTCAGGTTTTGGCTATCAGGCGTGACACCATTGAGCGTATTGGTGAATATCATATCACCGCCAACCGTCATCCCTGTGGTGGTGAATATGGTATCTAGTTGAGTTAGAGTAACAGTACCATTTAAGCTGATATTACCACCACGTCCAGCACCCGCAGAGGTATTAATAGAACCGGGATTAATCGTGTTAGCCGTGAGAGTAACATCTCCCCCATCCCCGGTTGCGGCGCTAGTATTGAGGATACCGCGATGAGTGTCGATAATCCCGTTATTGCTAGTGAGGGTAATCTCCCCACCTGGATTAATAATATCGCCCGTTATAATATCTTGATTCGCGTCTAGGTGAATCGTCGCGTCATCGATTCCGGTTAAGGTATACCCTGTAGTCGTAATCGAACCTGAGTTGGTTTGCGATCGCAAAATTACTGGATCATTAAAGGTAACATTATTAGCTAGGGTAATTGCGCCACTACTATTCGCGCCACCAATAATAATTTGCGAAAATCCGTTTTGGAAACTAGCCAGTGTATCGGTATCCAGGTTTAATGTATTAACAGCAGTATTGCCAATCGTAATTCCTAAACTAGGGGTTAACGGTTGTACCTGTAATTGTCCTTTACCCATTAGGTTAGACATATCATCAACATCCAACGTATCCGTCGTTAGCGTCAAGTTCCCCGTTTGCGTTTCTTGTCCCAACTCTCCATTATCTGCTAACTGAATTCCATAGGAATCCATTCCTGTACCACTAACACCAATTACATCGACTGTCCCGCTATTCGTTCGCACCTGGGAGGATTTCCATATCCGTACTCCTTGATTATCACTTGTACCCATCCCACCGATGCCATTTAATCGGATAGTTCCATTTCCAGTCACTTCCACAATGGAACCTTCAGCAATTTCCACGCCATCACTTTGAGTTGTTGAACCTTGTCCAACGCCCGTCAGATTAATATCGCCATCGGCTGAACTAATTCTGATATTACCAACACCCAGAACAATACCATCATTGGCTTCATTTCCCGCGCTACTTCCCGTACCATTAAAGGTTATAGTACCACTCCCTCTGGTTTCAATAATGGGACCCATACCACCGGAAAAGTTATCGACCCGAATGCCACTATTTTCATCTCCTGACCCTTGTCCTATTCCGGTTAAACTAATAGTGCCATCCACTGAACTGATTTTAGTATCTGCTTCTAAAAGAAAAATTCCCCGATTGTCATTTCCCCCCATCCCACCTGTTCCCCTCAGCGTGATATTGCCTGTGGTGCTTTGAATTATTGCCCCGGTTGTGACTAAAATACCAAGGGCAGAATCGGTACCATCGACGCCTTTACCTGTAATCGAAATATCACCTATACCCGAATTGAGTTCAGCACCCTGAAGATAGACACCAGACGCTTCAACTGATGTAGTTGTACCTGTACCTACAGCAGGATTGGTCAACGGATTACTACCACCCCCCAGAATAATATCACCACCATTAGAATTGATAACTGAACCAAAGTTGAGGAAAATAGACCCCGCACCACTCCCATCTCGGTCAGCATTGAGAATAACATCTAACTTCCCGATATTATTAGCTGTTATATCTGCACCAGAATCCAAAATAATACTATTATTTGCTTGTAGCGTAAGCGCAGTATCAGCCGTCCCCGAATACCTGATATCCGCATTCAGATTAATATCGTTATCGGCAAAAAGTGTCAGGGACGAGTCACTACTCCAGGTAATCGGATTATCTACAGTAATTGTTCCCGCACCTGACAAACCGGAAGCTGTCGAAACGGTGACATTACTTAAAGCCAATTGATTCTCTAGAGTCGTCGTATTAAGAATAGAGGGAGTCGTTATCGTGTCGGAAAATATGCCCCCAGCAAACGTCATACTTCCGCTATCCGTTGCGGTACTAATCGTAATATCTGTTGGGTCTAATAATAGCGTTCCTACTTGACCCGCAGGCGCTAACAAATCGACAACACCTTGAAAATCCAAACCCTGTTCTCCCGAAACTTCAACAAACCCACCATCACCGCCATTCAATCCACCACGGGCGCTGATGCTACCCAAAAAACGGGTGATTTCATCTGACCAAAGAATCACGTTTCCACCATTCCCATCAATCAGCGCATCCGCATTAATTACTGAATTTTGACCCACATAAGTTTGTAAAGCATTGGGAATTGTACCGCTTCCCTGATACTCTCCGCCAATCCGTACTGTACCCCCACCATTCGCACCAGAAGCATTAATCGTCGCGTCAATAAGTCCCACGTTATCACCTAAAACGTTAACCTCACCACCAATCTGGGGTGAAGCTGAAAAGTCTGGCGTCGATACATCCAAATTACCGGAAATAATAGCTGTTCTGGCTTCAGTCGGTAGGGTTATCCCCGATTCAGTTAACTGCACCTCGTTCGTTGGAGAAACAGTCAATCCTGTATCTACTGTTTCCCCTGTACCCGTTAACAATACTGGCAAATCCAGAGGATTTAGCTGTAGCGGTTCATCGGTATTACTTGAACCTGGAGAAATCTCCAAACTCAACAAGTTTCCCGGTTGACTAATACGGACTAAATTTTCACCCGGTACAGCCGCAATGGTAATCGTTCCTCCTGGTGCGGTAAGTTGTCCTGTGTTAATCACAGTACCCCCCAGTAACGTTAAATTCTGCCCCTCGGCTACCGCTAAATTACCAGCATTCACAATACTCCCCGGCTGGGAAATGTCAAAGGCAAATTGATGGGGAACACCCACTAAACTTTGGTAGTCATTGTTACCCAAAGCATTAAACCAATTATTATTGCCAAATCCAATACTCGTAGCGGTGGTTGCAGTAAAGTCAGCCGGAACATTTAACCGGGCGTCTGAACCAAATACAATTCCGGCTGGGTTGAGTAAAAATAAGTTAGCATTGCTTCCAGTAACTTGGATTAAACCATTAATCATCGACGGATCACCGCCAATCACCCGCCCTAAAATATTGCGCGTCTGGGGATTCGCCAGAAAATTGGCAATTTGACCAGAATCGAGTCCAAACTCCTGGAAACTATGAAATAGATTTGCCCCATCTGCGGAAACGCTACCTCCTTGGATATCCAAGCGGTTACCATCAGGTGTAACCTGTGTCCCTGTTCCATCAGTCGCTGGTGTAATCGGTTGAGAGACTAGCGGCGTCGGTGTGAACGCGGCGACTAAGCAGAAGGGGATAAGCAGTCGATACATGATTTTCATGGTGATCCTTCCCTATCCAGTTGTTAAATCCCTACCATCTCAACCGGTTGCTTGACGGGAATTCAATGTATTTTTTTTATAACACAATGAATAGGATAAGAATTGAGGATTAATCAGTTTTTTTGAGGTTTATAAAAAATAGCAACATATCTTAATCTATTTTGGGTGTTACAGTTGATGCTTTTTATTCTATGGCTTAATTTTGTTGATTTAATCAATATACTGTTACAAATAGTGAAGAGTTGAGAAAAATTTAGAGTCTAAATTGTCAGTTTAGCCCTAGCCGTTAGTGGTGTGTAATATCACTAGGGCATCTGTCAAGAAACCGGCTTTCTTTAGGTGAAACGCCAATATCAGAGTTGTCATGCTCACGAGAAACCCCGTTTGGAGGGAATACTTGAGCCGACTATGGTATTATCAGTGAGCGAAACTCTATAATTCGGTAGCAGATCACCCCTATCTCAATCATGGTTGCAGTCGCGATTTTAGCAGCAGGACGCGGGACACGGATGAAATCCAAGTTGCCCAAGGTATGTCACAATTTGGGTTCCTTGTCAATGGTGGAACGAGTTCTCAAGAGTTGTCTTGGTGTCGATCCGTTGCGGTGTCTGGTGATTGTCGGTTATCAAGCAGAACTTGTGAAACATTCTCTCGCCGAGTTCCCAGATATCGAATTTGTGGAACAAACGGAACAATTGGGAACCGGTCATGCTGTACAACAACTCCTCCCCCACTTAGAAGGATTTACGGGGGATTTGTTGGTCTTGAATGGTGATGTTCCCCTATTGCGCCCCCAAACTCTGCAACAATTATTAGACACCCATAAAACCCATCAAAATGCCGCGACAATCTTAACCGCGCAACTGCCGAATCCGCAAGGATATGGGCGAGTTTTTTGTGATGGACAAAACCTGGTCACTCAGATTGTAGAAGATCGAGACTGCACCACCGCCCAAAAGCAGAACCGTCGAATTAATGCGGGAGTCTATTGTTTTAATTGGCAGAAATTGGCAGAAATACTGCCGAATCTACAGTCAAATAATGACCAAAAGGAATATTATTTAACTGATACGATTCATCAACTAAAACCAGTGATGGCGGTTGATGTGGAGGATTATCAGGAAATTTTAGGCATCAACAACCGCAACCAGTTAGCCGAAGCCTACCAGATTTTGCAGGATCGGGTGAAGGAAGCCTGGATGATGGCGGGGGTGACATTAATTAATCCCGATAGTATTACCATTGATGACAGCGTAGAATTACAACCGGATGTCATTATTGAACCCCAAACCCACCTGCGGGGGAAAACCGTAATTGGTTCCGGGAGTCGGATTGGACCGGGAAGTCTGATTGAAAATAGTCAGTTAGGGAAGAATGTCACGGCGCTGTTTTCGGTGGTGAGTGATTCGGTGGTGCAAGAGAATAGCCGAATCGGACCCTATACTCATCTTAGAGGGCATGTCAGCGTCGGGGAATCTTGTCGGGTGGGGAATTTTGTGGAACTGAAAAACGCCCAAATTGGCGATCGCACGAATATCGCCCACCTGTCTTATCTGGGGGATGCGACGTTAGGGGATCAGGTGAATATCGGCGCAGGAACGATTACCGCTAACTATGATGGGGTACAAAAGCATCGCACTCAAATCGGCGATCGCACGAAGACAGGTTCCAATAGTGTGCTTGTTGCACCCATAACCTTGGGCGAAGATGTCACAGTAGCGGCGGGTTCAGTCGTAACTGAAACGACACCTGATGATTGTCTGGTGATTGCGCGATCGCGTCAAGTCGTCAAACCCGGTTGGCGTCTCAATTTTCCCACCCCGTAGGGGCTTGGTTCCCTTTTTTATTGGTGGGTTACGGCGGATATCTAATTTTCCGGTAACTTTTTCAATTGAATCACCGCCTAACCCACCCTACGGGTATGACTGTGCTATCGGTAATACTATTATTTGCTCATCAATCTCTAACGCCATGGTTTCCTGGCGTAATTCCTGCTGCAAATAGCCAACAAAGTTTTAAACCGTTGGCAAATGTTACAATCACCCTAATCACCCATTTTCCTGTAACCAACTTGATAACTCTTCTAAATTGTTGAAATCAAAAATATCATTTCCGAGACGTTCCAACTGGTCAACCGATAAGTTTTGAATTCCCTGACTTATTTCTGACGGAATTGATCCAAATTGTCGCTCTAGGAAACGGAATATCCATCGGATATTCTCTTCTTGACGACCTTGTTCTACTCCTTCTTGTAATGCCTCCTGCTTTGCCTTAACAATCGATCCCCGTTGGTCTTCCAGGAACATTTCTTGCTTCCGCAATTTTTCCACTTCCTCTACACTAAAATTCGCTTGATTGGCGATATTCATCGCTTTATCTAGTTCCGGAAATTGGCTAA
>NZ_JAVKEA010000074.1:0-27926 GCF_040221695.1 Coleofasciculus sp. E2-BRE-01
GGATCACCAACAGTTTGTCGATCAAATCCTGGCACTTCTGCCTAAAAATGATTAGTCAAACCTGAGTGAGAGCGACGCCTCCAATAACCAATCTTCGGATAGGGACATCAATCCTCTGGAACTGGGTGCTGATATTGCCGATGAAAACCGTTGTGATTGTAGAAGACGATCCCATTAATCTTCGCGTTTTTTCCAAAATTCTCACGAAGCGGGTGGCTTGAATGTCAAGGAAGTAGAGACGCTTCTTGCATCGCGTCTGGTAATGCTCATAGAAGCGTCTGAAGTTTCGCGGGAAGTTATTCACTCAAATTTTGATTTAAGGGATAACTTCCACTTGTGCAGGAACATTGCCACTGGGGGCAATGGTTGCCTGAATTCTGGGGTTTGCCAAGAACTTTTGAGTATCAGCGATTAGACGTTCCCCCCAAAGATTTTCCTTGAGGAAATCTAAATCAGCATAACGCTCATCTGAGCGGAGGGCAGTTTCCCCTAGGGCAAGTCCTCTGTCTTGCTCCCCTTGACTATAAAGGGCTACCGCTACAGCCAGCTTCGGTTCAGCCGCTTCTGGATCAATCGCGATCGCGGCTTGCCATTTGTCAATCGCGCCAGTCACATCCCCCTGTTCATACTTGACTAACCCAATATTGTTGATCGCGGGCCACACGGGCCACGTATCGCTCGGTTCCTGATCGGCAGCTTTTTCGTAGGCAGCGATCGCCATTGGATACTGATCCAGCATATAGTAGGCGTTGCCTAGATCAAAGAGCGCTTCGGGAACCTCAGGTTCTATCTTCAAGCCAGCTTCTAAACTAGATACAGCTTTTCGATATTCCTCTTTCTGAAAATAGGTATTGCCTAAGGAGAAGAGAACACCAGCCTCTTCAGGTTTCAAGGATTGAGCCTTAGAGAGTGCCTCAATTCCCTCGTCGAATTGCTGGTTTTGGACATACAAGGTTCCCAAAATAAACCAAGTTTCAAAACTATTGGGAGCAAGCTGAGTTGCTAGTTTAGCTCTAGACAAGGCGAGATCGTATTGCTGGAAGCGGGTAAGCTGAACGGCATCCTGCGCTAAATTCAAGCCTTGCTGCTCCAATTCCTCAGCATCGAGCTGTAAAGTATAGGGAAGCAGAGCTTGAGCGGACACAGGAGCAGGTTTGGTCAGCCAAGCCAGCAGAACAAAAATCGGCAATAACAGAATACGTTTGAACACGGCGGAGTCTCAAACCACAACAAGGAATCTTCAGCTACGTTAGCACTCTTACTGGCGTTCTCGTCTAGGGAATAATGTGGAAGACTGAAGCAGCAGGGATGTCGGGGCAGGTTTTACCGCTAATCTTCTGGAAAAAACCCATAACCTAAATTGAGGATGCCCTTCGTTAGTACGGTTAGTATAGGAATAAAGGAACTTGAACGGCTTAGACGGGCGTCGTTGACGTAGCACCAACCGAGATAGCCAAATCGGTGCAACGGAAACAGATGATTGATTGTTTTTTTTTGCGCCTTGCGAGGAAAATAAGTGTTCACTCCTTAAAAGCAAGAATTCTGCTGTAACAGATTAATGGGGGAACCTGACACAGACTATGGGTAAAGTCAAAAATCCTCTCCCTTGGGTAATGGGATTCATCACAGCCAGCCTTGTTGTCGTGGGTGGTGCGGGATATTATTGGGTGGTTGCGGCAAAACCAGACCAACTTGATCTTGATGAACTGACTGTGCCAGTGGATGTGCAGGATTTAGCCGTGCGAATCACGGCAAATGGTACGGTACAACCCATTCAAACCGTTAACTTGAGTCCGAAAACGTCGGGTCGTTTGGTCAAATTAGAAGTTGAACAAGGGGATCGGGTTGACGCAGGAGACGTGGTGGCGGTAATGGAACAAGAGGATGTTAAAGCTCGGTTTGTAGCCGCCAGAGCTGACCTAAAACAGGCACAAGCCCGTCTCGCTGAAGCCAAAGCAGGTCCTCGTCCGGAAGAAATAGCCCAAGCCAAACAGCGATTTCAGCAAGCACAAGCCCGTTTAGCGGAAGCCCTAATCGGTAATCCCAGAGAAATTGACCAAGCGGTTGCTCAAGCCCAAACTGCCAGTTCCCGCTTAGATTTAGCCACGGTACGAGTCCAACGGTATAAGTACTTAGTGGACGAGGGAGTTGTATCCCAAGATCGGTTTGATGAGGCATTAACGGAAGCCCGCACCGCTAAAGCCCAGCTTGAGGAAGCCAAACAACGTCTAGCCCAAGTCCGTAATACCAAAAATCCTGAGGAGCAAACTAGCCCAGAGATTGTTCAACTCAAAGCGGCGGTTAATGAAGCGGGTTTTGCGGTGCAGGAATTGCTCAAAGGAACACGCAAAGAAGAAATTGCCCAACTTGAAGCTGCTGTAGAAGCGGCGAAAGCCCAAACCCAAGCTGCCTACATCCAATTACAAGACACGATTATTCGTGCGCCTTTTCCGGGAATTATCACTCAGAAATATGCTACCGTTGGCGCATTTGTCACGCCAACAACCTCGGCATCAAGTACAGCTTCAGCGACCTCTACATCAATTGTGGCATTAGCCACCCAACAACTAGAGGTTCTGGCTGAAGTTCCCGAAGTTGATATTGGACAAATTCAAGAAAAACAGCCAGTACAAGTGATCTCAGATGCGTTTCCGGATCAAGCTTTCCGAGGTCAGGTGAGACTAGTTGCCCCAGAAGCCGTTGTTGAGAATGATGTCACCTCCTTTCAAGTGCGAGTTGCCCTAGCACCTGAAGCACAAGAAAAGTTGCGCTCAGGGATGAATGTTGACCTGACATTTTTAGGAAAACCGATTAGCGATGCTCTGGTTGTTCCGACAGTGGCGGTTGTGACTCAAGAGGGCGAAACTGGAGTTATGGTTCCTGATTTTGAAGATCAGCCGAAGTTTAAACCAGTCACAATTGGAGCAACGATTGAGGATAAAACTCAGATTATCCGTGGATTGAGAGAAGGAGAAAGGGTTTTTATTGATTTGCCTGAAAACTATAATCCTGACGAAGAAGAGTAGGGTCAACGGAGAGCTGGGGAAGCTGGGGGAGATAGGGGAGCTGGGGAACACCTCGACTTCGCTCGGTGTGTCAGATGGGGAAGATGGGGAAGATGGGGAAGATGGGGAAGATAGGGGAGCTGGGGGAGAATAAATCAAATTAAAGCTTATCCGAGCAGCATTGGGAGAAGGGTATTTGTGTCTGGAAAGCTGACGAACTGGAAAATCTATAATTCATAATTTCTAATTTATAATTCACAAAATGGATATTGTAGAAAGCATCAAAATGGCGTCCACCACATTGATGGCGAACAAGCTACGCAGTAGCTTAACCATGCTGGGCATTATCATTGGCAATGCCTCAGTGATCGCGATGGTGGGGATTGGGCAAGGAGCGCAAAAGCTAGCCTCTGAACAGTTTGAAGCTCTCGGACCCAATGTCCTATTTGTGATTCCTGGCTCTCGTGAAGCGCAACAAACAACGGTTGATTTTCCCAAAACATTGGTTTGGGAAGATGCTAAGGCGATCGCGACTCAAGTTCCAGCCGTTGCCGAAGTTGCTCCGCAAATTAATCTGAGATATTTAATTACGTACCGCAATCGCAATAGTAATTCATTGGTGATAGGAACGACTCCAGAATTTCCATCTGTTCGTAGCTTTAATATTGCCAAAGGACGGTTTTTTAACGATATTGATGTCAAACGCAATAACCAAGTTGTTATTCTCGGTTCGGAAGTCGTCGAAAAAATATTTGGCTATCAAGATCCGATTGGTCAATCGGTGCGAATTAAAGATGTTAGCTTTGAAGTTATCGGGGTGATGGAACCCAAAGGTACTTTTTTAGGAAATAACCAGGATGATGCGGTGTTTATCCCTCTGAGTACGATGGCGAATCGATTGCGGGGACGCACTTCGCCTTACGGGGTTCAAATTAGCTGGATTGCTATTTCTGCTAGGAATCGAGATAGTATTAGTGCGGCACAGTTTCAAATTGAAAACTTACTGCGGCGACGCCACAAGATTGTGGGTGAAGATGATTTTGGCGTTCAGACTCAGGAGGATATCTTACAAATTGTCAATACGGTGACAGGTGCCTTAACGATCATGCTTGCCGCGATCGCAGCCATTTCCTTAGTTGTTGGCGGTATCGGCGTGATGAACATTATGCTGGTATCAGTTAGGGAACGAACCCAGGAAATTGGACTGCGGAAAGCCGTGGGTGCTAGAGAACAGGATATCCTAATTCAGTTTATGATTGAAGCCATTATTCTCTCCGCCGCCGGGGGAATTATTGGAACGGCAATTGGGGTAAGTGGTGTTTTACTTGTCGGTGCTTTCTCACCGTTAAAAGCTGGAATTTCTCCCATTGCTATTCTCGTGGCTGTTGGCGTTTCTGGTGGAATTGGCTTATTTTTTGGCGTCGTTCCCGCCAGACAAGCCGCGAAACTTGATCCAATTGTAGCGTTGAGAAGTGCTTAGAGTGCCATGGCACATATGTCAATTGTAGGGGTGGGTTTAGCGACAATTTGTAGGGGCGGGTTTAGGGAATAAATTCAGCTAATCACCGATAAATGAACAACAAAACCCGCCCTGCCTCACCGATAAATGAACAACAAAACCCGCCCTGCCTCACCGATAAATGAACAACAAAACCCGCCCTGCCTCACCGATAAGTAAATAACAAAACCCGCCCTGCCTCACCGATAAATGAACAACAAAACCCGCCCTGCCTCACCGATAAGTAAATAACAAAACCTGATCCATCTCACCGACAAAGGAACAAAACAGTTCTATTGATTTACTAAAAAGACAGGAGATTCGAGAACATGGAAATACATTAGTGCTAAAACAACTAAAGTGTAAACCGTTGATGCCCCAAAACCAATGAGTAAATCTTTTTTAGGATTCCGCTGCTTTTGCTCAAAAAACATATCTGTCGCCCCTATTTGCATCATTAAAATCCCTATAATATTGGAGAGCCAGTAACCAACAGCGGTGAGCGGTAAAAACAGGTCAGGAAAAATCCAACTGAACAGATAGGCAAAAAGGTAGGCAATGGGCAAATTAAAAAATAAATCATTCCACCACGATAATGGGGAGAGCATATAGCCAATTCCCATTAAAAACCCACCTCTCAGTTTTTTCAGCATTGAATTTACCCAGTCTATCTATAGCTTTGATGAAATATTATGATTATAAACCCAAAATACTATTTAGGTTTTTGTTCGTTATTCAGTGGGTAGGGCGGGTTTTGTTGTTTAGTTATCGGTGAATACATAATTGAGTTCCTAAACCCGCCCCTACAATTGGTTTTTGTTCGTTATCAGTGGGTAGGGCGGGTTTTGTTGTTGAGTTATTGGTGAATACATAATTGAGTTCCTAAACCCGCCCCTACAATTGTCTTCTTTATTAACCGTAGGAATTTATGCACGACTCTATCAATTTTCCATCGTCGATTCATTCAACGGCAGTTGAAACACCCATCATTATTCGTCTAGAAAATATCTCTAAGGTTTATGGTACGGGTAACACAGAAGTCAAAGCCCTCAGCCAAGTAAATCTAACCATAGAAAAAGGTGAATACTGCTCAATTATGGGGGCGTCGGGTTCGGGAAAATCAACTGCCATGAACATTATCGGCTGTCTTGATCAACCCACGTCTGGACGCTATTACCTCGATGGTGTGGATGTTTCTCATCTTGATGATACTCAATTAGCTGGGATTCGCAATGTCAAGATTGGCTTTGTGTTTCAGCAGTTTCACTTGCTACCCCAACTCACCGCCTTGGAAAATGTGATGTTGCCCATGGTGTATGCTGGAATTTCCCCCCAAGAACGCCGCGATCGCGCCATGAGTGCTTTAAAGCGAGTGGGATTGGAAAACCGCCAGTTAAATAAGCCCAATCAACTGTCTGGTGGACAACAGCAACGGGTAGCCATTGCCCGCGCGATCGTGAATCAACCCGTATTACTGTTGGCAGATGAACCAACCGGGGCGCTGGATTCTCATACAACGGCTGAAGTAATTGGGTTATTTAGCCAACTCAATCAGGAGGGAATTACGGTGGTGATGGTGACTCACGAACCGGATGTCGCTCGTTTGACGAAGCGTATTGTTTGGTTTCGGGATGGTGAAGTCATTCATTCTCATTTGACTCCAGAGGAAATGGTAAAAGTAGCAACAGCGTCGTCAGCCTAAATCCGGAGGGCGGGTTTAGTCAAATCTAGTTAAAACCGAAAGGATAGTTGTGAAACCCGCCCCTACAAACCCGCCATTAAGTTCCAATTGATATTGGTTTGGCTTTACTGTTCCGCAAAAAACTCATAACGTTTTGTACGAAAGATTGACTGAGCGTTTTAGTGTCCGATTCTTCCGTCAATTGCGCGGGTAGGGGTTCAACGGATTGAGTGGGTAGATTTCCCATGAATAACGGCACTTCTTCGGCTAAACCGACTGTAATCAGGGCAAAAGCAATTTGCTGAACTTTTTCTATCGGAAGTCGTAGTTCCCTGGCAATCATTTTCAGCGAAACTGTCCCTTTTGTGTACTCCCAAATCTGCCATTCGACTGGATCTAATCGGTAACGAAGTTGACCTGTCTTTGTACTGATTAAACCGCTATTGGGATCAGGTAATTTATCAGCTAAGGTATCCCAGTTTGGCAGCACCCGTAATCCCATTAATGTGGCTTCGGTGGCGGGTATGCTCAACCCCGTCATTTCTCGCCCAGGTAGGGGTGCATTCTGCTCCAATTTAAATTGAGCATCTTTGAGTTGGAACAGAGTCCCGATTTGCTGTAAAACCTGAACTTGGAATAGCTGCTTGAGATGTTCGGATTGTAAAACACCGTGATTTTTGAGACACAACCCCAGAGGTTTTCCCGTCGGACAGCACCATTGGACTAACTTGGCTACCACGCGATCGCTCACCCACTGGTATTGCTCAATCAGGGCGATTAAACCTTGACCATCTAAGCGATTAGCCGTCGCGACAATACGACCTTGGTGAACCCATACATAATAGGGAATTGATGGTCTGGTTAATGCGGTGCGTAATGTGAGTAACCCGGTTTTTTTCCCTTGTTCAATCAAATGAAACAGTTCGGGAAGGGATAAGTCAGATAAGTAACCTGTAATAGCCATAGTTTTAAAAGGACAGTTTTAAGAACATCAGCCCAGACTTCAATCAGGCAGGACGTGTTGAAGCTTTAAAGGAAGTTAGCTTAATTTTATAT
This sequence comes from Coleofasciculus sp. E2-BRE-01, assembly GCF_040221695.1. Classification (NCBI taxonomy): domain Bacteria; kingdom Bacillati; phylum Cyanobacteriota; class Cyanophyceae; order Coleofasciculales; family Coleofasciculaceae; genus Coleofasciculus; species Coleofasciculus sp. E2-BRE-01. Next base: position 7,241 of record NZ_JAVKEA010000074.1, read on the forward strand.
TTTCTTAATAATATTATAGCTTAACAATTATTCATATTAGCCGATAGTCTTAATTTTTTCAGCATGATCCTGTCACGTCAGCCCAAGTCGCGAGGACGCCGAAGCTTGCATGAAGTAAAACATCTGGATATGAACAAAATGCTCACACGATCCATAATGATTTACAAAAATGGGATTTGCCTTCTGTGGCTTCTGGCGTTGGCAATAATTAAATATAGTGATGTAAATTTATTTTTTTATAGATTTTGTTTATAACAAAGCTTAAAAATGCCCAAACGTTTATGTTTTAACAACACAATTTAAATAATGTTCAATTAAGACAATTAGAGTATCAATAACTGAATCTTTTTCATTCGCATTTAAGGTAACGAAAGGCGGACGAGTTTTTTCATCCACAAACCCTAGCGCGATCGCGACATTTTCTTCAGACCAAGCGCCTTCACAATCCCTGTGGGTCAAGCCAATTAGCATGGGAATGTCTACCCTCTGTTTCATAAACGCGAGCAGCTTACGGGCTGAACGAAAATCGCTAGGTCGGTGAGCATCTACCAAAAGGATATAAGCATGGGCTTTGCGAATCAAGATATCCCACATAAAATCGAAGCGAGCTTGTCCGGGTGTACCATAGAGATGCAATGCCATTTCTGGGGCAAATTGTAAGCGTCCAAAGTCCATCGCTACGGTTGTTTTTTTCTTAATCTCAGTAGTTTGATCGGTTGAGAGTCGATCCGTATCAACTACGGCAATCTCGCTAACTGAGCGAATGAAGGTGGACTTGCCAGCACCCACTGTACCCGTAACAACTAGACGCATAATTTCCACCGTTACTTGCTGCTCCTCAAGAAACCCAGCAAGTTTTGCATAAAGGAAGGACTAACCTCAGAGCCATTATCCTCTTTCCTACCGTGATTAGTTCCAGCAGCGACAGGCTCTAACACGTCTTCTGCCATTGCTTTAGAACGAGACGCCGCCGTCATCATTGGGACTTCTTGGACTAAACCCACGCTAATCAGTCGGAATGCCGTTTGTTGAATTATTTCTATGGGTTGTTTGAGCTGAGTTGCCATGGTATTCAAAGAAATCGAGCCATTTGATCGCTGCCAAACTTGCCCTTCCAGCGAATCCAAGCGCAGATGACGCTTGCCAATCACTACTCTCGACAGGGCGGAGGTTGGTTCTGGCAGTTTGTTTGCTAATAATACCCAGTCTCTTAACACTCGTAAACCCATTAACGTGGCTTCGGTGGCGCTGAGGCTTAAGCCAGTCATTTCCGTGGTGGGCAAAGTCGCTTTAGTATCAAATTTAAATCGAGCCTCTCTCAGCCGAAACAAACCACAGACTTGCCGTAGAACTTGAGCGTGGAACAACAGTCTGAGTTGTTCCGGCTGGAGAAACGATTGAGTCTTTAAATATAAACCAATCGGAATATTGGCTGGGCAACGGTTCACCTGCTCTCGCAACACTTCCGGGCTAATCCAGCCTCGTTGTACAATCATGGCGAGCAAGCACTGGTGATCCAAGCGATTGGTCACAGCGACAATACGCCCTTGATGTAATAGTACATGGCGTACTCGTTTCTCCTGATTTTCTGTCAGGAATCGCAAGGTCAGCAATCCGGTTTTGCTACCTTGATCCAGAAATTGAAATAGTTCGGGGAGAGAAAACTCCGATAAACAGCTTGTAATTGCCATTACTTGTCCACTACTTGCTAAAAACTTGTCAAAAAATAGACCAACTCTAGACTTATTGTCTTAGGTTTACAATTTCAATTGAAGAATAATCAATTTTTTGTTACTTATCTTAGATAAATCATAAATATCTTTATGATCTATAGTAATCGTGTTATCCTAACCTTGGCAACATCAGTCAGAGCGACAAAGTAACAGTCAGGACAAGTTTACACTGCCTGATTCAAGATTGGGTGTCGGTTTTCAGGATTCTTTCAAGTTCAAGACTTATCTGTGAGCAGCGCTTTAGCGTACCGTACCGACTTGATAGAGCTATGGGGATTAAATCTCTATCCTGTATTTGAGCTTAAACCCAAGCCCACACTGCATTCTAGGCAAACTTACTCTTCGGCGAGTGTAAGAGAGTATCCCACCTCGTCACAGCCATGATAGAGGTAGGAGATGAATTGCGATTCCTGTCGGGTTCATGAATTATTCGGCGATCTGTGATTGAGTGTCATAAGCTCCTGATATTTTCCGGATTGGATCAAGCGCCGCCTTCAATTCTGGAATCACACGCTTAATTTCCAGCAACAGTACACCTTGTTTCGCCGCTTTGCTGGCTAAAACCAGTAACACCGCATATTCGCCGCAATTGGTCAAAATGCCGTAGCCGCGATCGCCTTCCACGTAGATGCGATCAAGAAAGCCTCGGGACAACTCTGAGCCAATCCGCTCTCCCAACGATAGCATCGCCGCTGACATGGCGGAAACTCGTTCTTCATCCATCTCATTGGGCAAGCTTGAAGCTAAGGGTAGCCCGTCTGGAGACACCAAAGCTGCTCCCTGAACCTCACTGGTGCCCGTCACAAAATTCTGCAAAATGTTCTCAATCTTCGCCGTGTTAATGGTCATTGTCATCATCCTCGATAAGTCCGGGTTGGATTTGGTGAGACGGTTAAAGGGTATGAATACCACTAAATCCATCCATTATCCAAGTATCCAACTCTATCTCACAATCGAACTTATCACGGACGTTTTCGGATTAGTCGGATAGGGGCGTGGTTACCAACAGATAGATAGGGGCTTGGTAACCAAGCCCCTACTTCCCCACTCCCTGGAAAACCTATAAACTAGGGGTTTTTCCGGTTTCTTCCTGGCTAGGAACGGGTTCAACGATACTGTAACCCATATCACCAGCAACTTGGCGCAGTAGAGAGATTTGCCCCTCGAAATCTAGATTTTCGATTTGGGATAGAATCGAATTCACCTCTGACTGGGCTTTGTAGTCTAAGGGCATATCGACAACCGTATCACCCATTCCTTGCGCCCAAGCGTACCAGACTAACAATTGGTTATTTTCACTCAATGCCCCATACGCCCGTGATACTTGTGTATCTTCACGATTGACGATTTCTCGCATCGCGGCTAGCTGCTGATCATCTGAAAGGTTGTAGAAGTCTCGCAGCAGTTGGGGGGAGATTTCCGCATCAGCCGCCGTGGGTGCTGCTGGTGTGATCGAATCACCCATTTTTTCATAGATGTAGTAAAGTAACGCTAGTTTGTCGTCTGTACCCAATCCCTCAAATGCTTGGGTTATGTTTTTCGTCTCCTCAGAGCGGGCTGGAGTTACACCGGTGGGTTGAGTAGAAGCCATATAGTTTCTTTCCTCTAATACAACAAAATATCTCTACTCCTAGGTTTACCAAACTTTACAAACAGGGATCGCCCTCCGATCGGTAGAGTTTGCTTAGAATCTGTGGTTAGATCAACATCTTCCTCTATCCAGAGACGATGAAGTTGGTGGGAAGACAAAGACAATGACCACCGAATGCAGGATAATGGGCAAAGCGTTCACATTCTGTTACCTTAGACGTTCCTCCCTGTCAAAGCACTTATTTTTTCATCGGTTATGCGGACTCATTATTGCGGCGAATTGCGAAGTAACCATGTTGGTGAAACCGTTACCCTCTGTGGTTGGGTAGATCGGCGACGTGACCACGGGGGGGTGATATTTTTAGATTTGCGCGATCGCACGGGTATTGTGCAGATTGTTAGTGATCCTCAGCGCACGCCGGATTCTTATAAGAATGCAGAAGCCGTGCGGAATGAGTATGTGGTACAAATTACCGGGCGTGTGAGTCGGCGTCCCGATGATTCGCTCAATCCCAACTTATCCACGGGTGAAGTGGAAGTGTATGCGGATCAGATTAACCCGTTAAATACGGTGCGGAAGCAGTTACCCTTTCAGGTGTCTACTGCTGACGCCGAAGCCGTGCGGGAAGACTTGCGGCTCAAATATCGGTATCTGGATATTCGTCGCGATCGCATGCGCCAAAATATAGAATTGCGCCATGAGGTGATTAAGGCGATTCGTCGGTATTTAGAAGATGAGCAACACTTCATTGAGGTGGAAACCCCAATGTTAACCCGTTCCACACCGGAAGGGGCGAGAGACTATTTGGTACCGTCTCGCGTGAATCCTGGACAATGGTATGCCTTACCACAATCCCCGCAATTATTCAAGCAATTGTTGATGGTTGCTGGATTAGACCGTTACTATCAGATTGCCCGTTGCTTCCGGGATGAAGATTTAAGGGCAGATCGTCAGCCAGAGTTTACCCAGTTGGACATGGAAATGAGTTTCATGTCCCAGGATGAGATTCTCCAGCTTAATGAAGGCTTAGTCTGTCATATCTTTAAAACAGTAAAAGGGATAGACATTCCCCGCCCTTTTCCCCGTTTTACCTACGCCGAAGTCATGGAACGCTACGGTACGGATAAACCCGATACCCGCTTTGGCTTAGAACTGGTGGATGTCTCGGAATTGCTGAAAGACTCTGGATTTAAAGTTTTTTCCGGTGCAGTCTCGGCTGGGGGTAAGGTAAAAGTGTTACCCATTCCTGGCGGTAACGACAAAATTTCCAACGTGCGAATTAAACCCGGTAAGAGTGGTGACTTATTTAACGAAGCCACCGCCGCAGGCGCGAAAGGTTTAGCTTATATTCGGGTGCGAGACAACTGGGAAATCGATACGATTGGGGCGATTAAAGACAATCTCACTGAGGAACAGAAACAGAAACTGCTAGAGATAACAGGGGCAAAACCCGGTCATTTACTGCTGTTTGGTGCGGGGGCTACCGATGTAGTGAATAAAACCTTGGATCGCCTGCGCCAGGTATTGGGTCAAGAGTTGGGACTGATTAACCCAACGAAAATTAATTTACTCTGGGTGACAGATTATCCGATGTTTGAATGGAATGCGGATGAGAAGCGTTTAGAGGCAATTCATCACCCCTTTACCGCGCCACACCCCGATGATATCGATGATCTGAAAACGGCAAGGGCGCAAGCGTATGATTTAGTGTATAACGGCTATGAAGTCGGCGGCGGTAGTTTGCGGATGTACCAACCTGATATTCAGAAACGGGTATTTGAGGCAATTGGATTGTCGCCAGAAGAGGCTCAAAATAAGTTTGGTTTCTTGCTAGAAGCTTTTGATTATGGCGCACCCCCTCATGGCGGAATTGCTTATGGCTTAGATCGGTTGGTTATGTTGTTAGCTGGGGAAGAATCCATTCGGGATGTGATTGCGTTTCCCAAGACGCAGCAAGCCAGTTGTTTGTTAACAGAAGCACCTGCCCAAGTGGGAGATAAGCAGTTGAAAGAATTGCATGTTGCTTCTACCTATAAGCCGAAGAAAGCAATAGTGTAGAGACGTTGCATGCAACGTCTCTACATCTTCGTTTTCTGGATAATGCTGTACAGAAGAGGACAAGAGGACACGGCAATGCCGTGTCCCTACCATAACAAGCGAGATAATGGATTGGGTAGGGGCACGATACCATCGTGCCCTCCAAGCTTGTGGTGTAAATCATTCAAGTTTCATTTATTCTAAACATCGCGCCCCGTAGAAGGGTGAATCAAAAACCTTGTCAGGTGTTCATTTTGGAGCCAGAGGAAAGGGAAAGCGATCGCGCCTTGACATGGGTCAACAAAACTTGCATAAGCCAGCCGATAAAGAATGGACTTGACAATCCTCTTTTCCCCTCGGAGCATCAAGTAAAGTTTGATGTCGATTTAGAGGCGCGATCGCCTTTTTCTTGTACTATCGTGGAAAATCTTTCTCAGAAAGACTTATTCCCCGAAAACTGACGCCTTAATTGGGAACGGATCGGCTTGGGCAGGCAACTGAGGTGGCATTATGTATAAACCGTTACAAAAAACAGTCCGATTGGACTCTCTCAACGGTACAGAAAAAGGGTAAGAGTCCATCGAAACTGGGGCATTTTTCGATTCAACCTAAGCCCAACCCGACATCTGCCCCACCTCAAGAAATACGGGAGTATTCCAGAGATTCGGTTATATGCAACGTCTCTACTTTATCTGTAGTACAGTTCACGGTTAACTTCGTTTAATATATTTCTATGACAGTATTTATGATCTGCGTCTTAGGAGGAAAGGATGCGACTGGAGTATCGGCTTACCCTCAATGAATATCTAGCAGCTATGGAGGCTGATGGTAAAGCAAGAAATCCCTGGTTGTTCAAATCGTCACTTTTATGGTGCATCACTATTTGTGGGATTATCAGTGCATTAATCTCTGCGTTTTTTGATATTACTTTTTCAATTTATATGTTTTTGGGGGCTATTTTTATCAGCCCGCCTATTTTCAAGAGATTTCATCGTTGGCAAATCTCAGGTCATTATAAAAATGACACCCGTCTGCACGAGTGTTTAACTATTGATCTGAATGAAAACACCATTCAATTTACTTCAGAAAATTCAACGTCAAAAATTAAATGGGAAGGTTTTGATTATTTCATAGAAGCAGATGATGTGTTTAATCTTTACACATCTAAAAGAACTTGTCATATTATTCCAAAACGGTCTTTTAGCGATAGTGAACAACTTGATTGTTTTAGAAATATAGTTGTTAAAAAGATTAATAATGATTGTCAATTCTTCTCGTCTGCCAATATAACCAATATAACTATAAAACGTAAATACTTCTATATTTCTGGTTTTGCAATATTTTTGGCTATTGTAGCTATTGCAATTGGCACAGCCATTTTCGATCAAGATCATTATTATTGGTTGAATTTAGGCAATGATTTGTATGCTGGCAAAAGGTACGAAGAGGCACTCAATTCTTATAAAAAATCACTAGAAATAAACCCTAATAATGCTAATACTTGGTATCATAGAGGTCTTGCACTAGGGAAGTTAAAAAGGTATGAAGTCGCACTCGCTTCTTATGAAAAAGCCCTAGACATTGACCCAGAATATTTTAAGGCTTGGTACGCTAAAGGTCTTACGCTAGACAAATTAGAAAGGTATAAAGAAGCACTGGCGTCTTATGACAAAGCCTTAGATGTTGATCCAGAAAATCCTTATGTTTGGAATCGTCGAGGTCGTACATTACGAAAATTAAGAAGATACAAAGAAGCACTGGCTTCTTATGACAAAGCCTTAGATATTGATCCAGAAAATCCTTACAATTGGAATGGTCGAGGTCTGGTACTAGGGGACTTAAAAAGGTACGAAGAAGCACTAGCTGCTTATGATAAAGCTTTAAACATTGACCCAGATTATTCTGACCCTTGGCATAATCGAGGTGATACACTAAGGGACTTAAAAAGGTACGAAGAAGCACTAGCTGCTTATGAGGAAGCCTTAGATATTGATCCAGCACCAGGACACCCTTACACTTGGAATAATCGAGGTCTTGCACTATGGGGCTTAGGAAGGCGTGAAGACGCACTAGCTTCTTTTGACAAAGCTTTAGAAATTAACCCAAGATATGTTAACGCTTGGTATAACCGAGGTAATCTACTAAGGGGCTTAAAAAGGTATAAAGACGCACTGGCTTCTTTTGACAAAGCCCTAGAAATTAACCCGAATTTTTCTAAAGCTTGGCATGACCGAGGTCTTACTCTAGAGAGTTTGGAAAGGTACGAAGAAGCGCTAGCTTCCTATGAGAAAGCCTTAGAAATTGACCCTAACAACCAATTTGTAATCAAAAACCGCCAAAGGTTGTTAACTGAGCTAGGTTTATCTCAATAACTAACCTCGGCTTAACTTGTACCAATGATTATCACCCTAAGTAGAATGACACTGAAATAAGCATGAGTTCTTTGTAGTAGATTTCACTGTTAACTTCGTTTAATATATTTCTATGACAGTATTTATGATCTGCATCTTAGGAGGACAGGATGCGACTGGAGTATCGGCTTACCCTCAATGAATACCTAGCAGCTATGGAGGCTGATCGCAAAGCTAGGAATCCCAGGTTGTTAAATTCTTCATGGTCTACCACTATTTTTTTTATTATTGCTGGATCAATCATGTTATTTTTGTCTATTATTTTTGGTTCTATTACTTTTGCTGATATTGTTCTTCCAATTTTTATGTTTTTAGGGGCTATTTTCATAAGTCCGCCTATTTCCAATAAATTATATCGTTGGCAAATCTCAGGTCATTATAAAAACGACCCCCGTATGCATCAGTGTGTAACTGTTGATTTAGACGAAAACACTATTCAAGTTACTTCAGCCGATGCAACAGCTCAATATCAATGGAAAGGCTTTGATTATTTCATAGAAGCAGATGATGTGTTTAATCTTTACATATCTAAAAGAATTTTCTTTATGATTCCTAAACGGGGGTTTAGCAATAGCGAACAACTCGATAGTTTTAGAAATATAGTCCTTGAAGAAATTGACAACGAGCCTAATTTTTTTAGGAATTAACCCAGAATATGTTAATGTTTGGCATAGCCGAGTTATTATTCTGGAGAGTTTAAAAAGGGACGAAGACACACAGGCTGATCTTTGCTTCAATCATCTGATTGTTACGGGTCTTCCGTACTTAGTGTGCTAAATTGTTAGTTTGATTAGTCCGAAGATTGAACAGTAAGAGCTTTAGCCATTTCTTCCCATATTTCAAGTCGTTTTGATGGACTTAGGCGCTACAGTCTACAGGGCGATCGCGAAACCTACCGCAGGCGATCGCTAATCCTGTCGGGTGCATCACTACTCTACAATAAGGGGAGAATGAAAAATACCAAGAGTCCAATAAAATGGTTCAAATTATTCTAAATTTTTCTGAGGAAATATTGTCGGCACGGCGTAAGTCTCCCCAGGAGTTTGGGGAGGAGATGCGTTTGGCAGCGGCGATTTTTTGGTATCAGCAGGGGGAAGTGTCTCAGGAGAAAGCGGCGCAGATAGCTGGGTTAAATCGTCGGGATTTTCTGGAAGTTTTGGCTCGGCATAAAATTGATGTTTTTCAGGTAGATTTTGATAATTTGGAGCAGGATTTAGAGCGTGCCTAGCTTGACGGTAATTAATACTTCGCCACTGATTTTTTTGAGTAAGGGTGGGTATCTTGAGTTGTTGCAGGTTCAACTACGGTAACATTTACTAAATTGGGCGCAAGCCTTGCGCCCCTACACGCCCCTACAATTTATGCACGCAAGCCTAATCCATTCAATTAGATGTGCCACGCTACTACATCTTTCCGGCGGGGATGCATCAAAACGGATGACAAAGGACGGAGGAAAAATGACAAATGACTTACAATTCCTCTTTGATGGGAGAAATAGGCAAATACTTCGGGTCTTCCGGACTTAGTGTGCTAAACTATCAGTTTAAATGAATCGGTAAGATTGCCACACAAGGACTGTAGCTTTTAACCGCCTCAAAACGAATTGGAATTTGGGTAAAAATAGTTAAAGCTATTGCTGTCCAATATTCTGGAAAATCAAACTAACAATTTAGCACACTAACTACGGAAGACCCGCCAATATAGAGGTTGCGTACATCCCTGGCTTGCACGACAAATTGGTGATATTTCATATCAATTAATACCAGCAATACTGTCGATAAGGAAATGCCGAGTAAAGAAGGAGGACTCATCTGCTGTAGTGCGGGGATGAAATCCACTGGGGCGTGTAAATAGAGGGGAACAGCGTGCAGTTTCGCGATCGCGTACAATAATGCCAGGATATTGAATCCCAATAATCCCCGGAATAGCCAACTGGCTTTCTCAATTGGGAGTAGAGAAGAGAGCAGAAAGACCAGTGCTAAGCCTAGCATACTGGGCTGCACGGGTAAATCCAAAACTTTGAGGATAAATGCGCCAGCAATAATTTGCACCGCAAAAATCCCAACTAGCGATAACCAGGACATGGTTCCCACCAGCACTTTGACGGGATGTCCGTAGCGGTTCCCCAGTAGCGTCCAGATTGGTTCAATTGACCGCCAATAGAATCGGGCAAATCCCAGGAGAATAAGGGTTCCTAGGGCAATGGAAATCGGATAGAGGCTACCCGCCCAACCCAAGGTCAAGGCTTTTTCAGCGGTTCCGAGAACAAATCCCAAACCATAATGTGCCGACACCAGCAAAGCCGCCAAGGAAAAGAAGCCGAGTTGTCGAGTTTCAGTGTGATTCACAGATGATAATCAAGTAAAGAAACTGTGAAGGTCATATCTTAAGTTTGCAATTTAATCCCTCTCGACGTAAATTGCAATCTTTTAGCCGCGTAAAGTCTTCACCTGTGAGGGTACGGCAGTTTTCCCTACCATAACCCAGGGATAATTGATTGGGTAGGGACACGATACTATCGTGCCTTCCAAGCTGTGGTGTAACTCTTTATAAAAGAGACTAATAGCTTTCTGAAAATCTGCGATCACGCCCTGTATTTTTTGTTTATCTTTGTAGATATAACCAACCCCGTTTTACATAAGCATTTGTTTATCAAACATAGAAAAATATGTCATGTTCTGGCTAGTCAATCAACCCAAACCTGTTTCTCTGTCTCAATTACTAGACCATTTCCAATTATCGTCCTCAGCAGTATTGAATGCGATGCAATCCTTGGCAAAACGGTCATTGATTGAAAAACAGGAACAAGATCATCAAACCCTTTTTTCCGTTGCGCCTGGGGTTAAACAGTATGTCGAAACTCAACAGCCTCCAAGTGAAGAAAGCTAAATTTCTTCACATATCTCCCTCAACTGATTAACAGACTGTGATAATCCTTGGTTAATAAGCTTTTCCAGATACTCATCAGGTGACTTAGGTGGATTTTTAAGGATATAAGACACAGGCATCATACACAACGGTTAACTTCGCCATGCATCAATATCCAATATTGAGTTCTTGTGCTTGTGCAGCAAGCTCATTCAGGATTTTCATTCGTTCGGCATCATTGCGATTTTTATAGTCCATCACATCTTGATAACGCATTCGATAAACTGTTCCCTCTCTCCAGTAAGGAATTTCTCCTGATTTCAGCAAACTCAAAACCTGAGTGCGAGAAACACCTAGAATATCAGCCACCTCATAGAGTTCCAGTTCTTTTCTAATAGCAGTTACCTTGACTGCATGTCCTTGACTCATTTGTGTCAATGTCTCAACTAACAGATGAAAGGCGGCGGCGGGAATCGTCACAGTCTCGCTTGTAGCATCTTCTTGCATCACTTGAATAGTGATAGGTTTTCCGTTGTTTTGAACATAAGATGCTAATAGTTGATAACTCGCTTGAGCAATATTCGCTTCTGCTTCAGTTGGTGGAATGGTTGGGGAGTTTTTTTCCGTAGAGAGTGTCATTATCTATACAGTAATCCTAGATAAATGGTGAACAAAAAGTTAAGTGAAAAGGCAACAGCCCTAATACCCGCTCAAGTTTAAACTGGTCACCTCTAATGTACCCAAATCAACACAACGGATCGCATGATTATTCGTATCAGCGATGTAGAGACGAGCCGCGATCGCACTGACTCCAGAAGGTTCGGCAAACTCCGCCTCATGACTCTGACCGTCACGGTGTCCCGCTTTTCCGTTCCCTAACAAGGTTTGACAACTCCCTGTTGTCGGATCGACGCGCTTAATTTTGTGATTATAAGTATCCGCTACCCAGAGGTAATTTTGGGTATATTCCACCCCTAAACAATGTTGGAGTCGTACCTCTGACTTTTGTCCATCTTTATCGCCAAATTCAAACAGTTCACCACTGCCACAAATTGTCCGCACGGGTAAATTATTAATTAGACCCACTCCCCGAATCGAACTGACTTCACTATCAGCCACGTAGAGTTCTCGACCATCGCTGGTAATCCCACTGGGTTGAGCAAAGGCGGCTTCATTAAGTGACCCATCTAAGCAGGCTTCTGCACCTGTCCCTGCATAAGTGCCAATCTCACCCGTTTCAAGATGCATTTCCCAGATTTGATGGGAACCCGCCATGGCAATCAGCAGGCGATTATCAATTATTTCAATATCCCACGGCGAATTTAACGCTGTCTGTAACCCTAAACCGCTATGGGGTTGAATCTGGCGACTTTGCTCTCCAGTACCCGCGATGGTTTCAACTTGCTCAGTTTCGAGATGAATACATCGCAAGCAATGATTTTCCGTATCCGCCACGTAGAGACGTTGATTGTCAGGATCTAGCGTGATACCTTGAGGCGCAAAAAATTGGGCTTCGGCAAACGTTCCATCGGTCAATCCCGGTTCACCTGTACCAATAATATTTAATACTTCACCTGCCAACGTACTCACCACAATGCGATGATGACCGGAGTCAGCAATAAATAGGCGATCGCTAAATTCATCAGCCAGGACTTTACCGGGAAATGCCAAAGGATTGGTCAGGGGATGTTGCTGTTTTTCCAAGGTGAAATGAAGTGGCTCCATTGTCATTGTGCCTTTGTGCTGGTGTTTCTGAATCAGTTCCCCAATCAGTTGATCGAGAACCTCTCGATTCCCTTCTCCTGCCATATCCCTGATCACATATCCTTCCGGGTCAATCACAACTAACGTGGGCCACGCCCGAACCGCATACTGCTGCCAGAGATTACCATTAACGTCTACAACAACGGGATGATCGACATCGTAGCGAAGAATTGCCTGACGAATATTTTCTGTATCTTTTTCGTTATCAAATTTAGCTGAGTGAATACCAATCACAATCAGACTATCTTTATATTTTTGTTCTAAATAGTTTAAGTCTGGCAGAACATGGAGACAGTTAATACAGCAGTACGTCCAAAAGTCGAGAATCACCACTCGCCCTTTTAAACTCGTCAGGGAAAGCGGGTGATTGGTATTTAACCAGATGCCGTCTTGGGGGAGTTCTGGTGATCGAACCCGTGGTGTCATGCGATTCTCAGTGATTGTTCATTGCTTACTGCTGAGATCCTAACCCACCGTTCACTGTAATACCGTTTTTCCAAGTATTCGCAACAGATGTGATCTACCTTCCGTTCCCCTTTAGATCCCCCTCCCGTCCCCCTTTTTAGATCCCCCTCCCGTCCCCCTTCAAAAAGGCTACAGTGTACACACAAGTCTTGTCCGTTAGCATTTAAGGTTGTTCAGCCCCCTAAATCCCCCAATTCTGGGGGACTTTGAACTTCCTGCTCCCCCCAAATTTGGGGGGTTGGGGGGGCTAAATGCAGTATGAGTGAGGTCAATTATGAGATGTGTGTACACGGTAGTTGCTAAGGGGAGGGAACAAAATTGGCGCTTGCTGGGCATAAGGGTGCGATCGCACAATTGAATTGACCAGAAGGGAACAGGCGATCGCACCGTTTGTCGTTCATCTGTAGGGGCGCATAGACGTGCGCCCGATAAAATTGACGGAAATGGTCTTAACCTGCGATCGCACTGTCCGCATTCGGTAGATTATGTTGAAATTGGGGTAAAGTTAGATGTGGACTCGCCTTGGCGATGGGATATAGGGAAACGTACTATAAATTAACTTTTTTATGGACTCTTCTTTTCATCCGATTGATTCCTATTGGAACTATCTTAAGCATATTGGTCTGACGCTGGATTCAGCCGCCCTATCCTCTGTAACGGCTAGTCTGGAAAAGACGGATTGGGATGAGCCGACATCGGCTGTTGAGTTGAATAATGTTGCGGTTGTGGCGTTGATTGAAGCCGAACAAAGTCAGGATGCTTCGGTGCGTTTGCTGTATTTTGAGATGGCGGTTGAGGCGTTGAATCGGGGCGTGGAACTGTATGGACATCCCCTTTGTGCGGCTCATCTGGCTTTGGTTTATGGGATAACTGGAGAAAACAGCCAGGGAATGCAGATGGCGTTTTCTACGTTTATCCAAAGTTTAATGCCTGCTTATGTTGAGGAGTCGATTGATTCAGGGATAGTTTATTTGCCTCCTGGTAATCATTGTATCGATAGTCGCGGGGAAAAGCTGGCGGAAATTCTAGGAACTGGGAATGGGTATACTCAATCCCTGCTCCTATTAAGTGAGGTTTTGTGTTACTCGGTTCTGGTTTTCTACAATGTCGCTGGACTGCGATTTCTCCATTTAGCGGCTCAACTTTATCCTGAATCGGCTGCGGTTAATTTGAAGCTGGGGATTTCCAGTTTGACGAATAATCAACAGGAAGGATTGTTTTATTTACATCGGGCGCGAAAGCTGGAGCCAGAACGGGGTAATATTTTGCAAGCGCTCTATTTGGCGTATCGAGATTTGGGACAGATGGAGAGTGCTAGGGTATGGCGAAGGATTGGTGCTGAATTGAGCCAGGGAACGTCACAGGGGTTAGAGTTGTATTGGACTCGGTTGGCAGAAGAGAGTCACGTTAGTTATGTTCCCTTTGAAAATCAACTCTTGTTAGCTGTTGAACCTAGTTTACGCAGTATTGTTACCAGTGTGCTGATTACGGAGGGAGATTGGTTTGAGAAGGAAATGGAGTTTTGGCGGGGTTGGATTAAACCGGGGATGACGGTGATTGATGTGGGGGCGAATGTGGGGGTTTACACGTTTAGTGCAGCGCTGAGGGTGGGATCGGAAGGGCGTGTGTTGGCGGTTGAACCGTTTTCTGGGTGTGTGCGTTGTTTGCAAGAAACCTGTAAAATTAATCAGTTAGATTGGGTGAAAGTCTGTGCTGGTGCGGCGAGTGATCACCAGGGTACGGCTCGGTTGGCGTTGCAGGGGGCGAATGAACTGAATCAGATTGTTGAGGGGGATGGGGAAAGGATGCAGCCAGGAATGTTTGAGGAGGTGCGCTGTTTTACGCTGGATAGTTTGGTTGAGGAAGAAGATATTAGCAAGGTTGATTTGTTGAAAATTGATGCAGAAGGTCATGAGCTTAAGGTTTTAGAAGGGAGTCTGCGACTGTTAAGCGAATTTTCGCCGATTCTATTATATGAGAATGTTGCTGGAAGTAAAGGGAGTAATGTCGCTGTTGCTGATTTTTTGCAGGCGAGAGGATATCATCTGTTTCACTATCAATCCTATCTACAGCAGGTGATTCCTATTGATTCGACAGAGAGTTTATCAGGGAGATTAAATGTTATTGCTTGTCCAGAGAGTAAGGTTTCTACACTCAATGGTGTAATCAACCCGGTTCAGGAGGAAGAAACTGTTCAAAAACCCAGAGAATATCATTCTTCTGATACAGAATCACTATTGAAAAAATAGCTGGGCAGATAAGAGTTATTGCTTTCAAGATACTTGTGCCACATCTGCTCGTAAGCTTGTTCCATATCGCGGGTAAACTGTTTACCATTCCACAGGGGAGATGTTTGTCTAGATTGTCGCAATCGCCAAGATATTTGCTGTCTCAGGAGTGAATTTTTCCCCAAGCGAATTCCCCACTCGATATACTCTTCATCAGTCCAAGCAATTCCCTCAGTAACGCCCACATTCATCATCATGGTGTAGCTATTACGTGCGGCAAATTGTTCTCCAACTCGGGTTACGATAGGGATGCCCATCCACAAGGTTTCTAATGTTGTGGTTGCACCATTATAAGGATAGGTATCTAATACCACATCAGCAATACTTAAGTTAGCGCGGTGAACGGATTCAGAAACCACTGTCGGCAGAAATCGCAGGCGATCGCAACTCACTCCCTCTTCTTCAGCAATTTGGTTAAAGAAATTTTTAATCGATTCTTCCTCTGCTTTACCTTTAATCAAAAAATAACTATTCGACACTGCTTTGAGAATTTGCATTTGCCATCGAATTGTATCGGGATGGTGTTTATACCCGTTCTGACTACTCAGATATACAATAGCATTACTAGGAATATCTAACTGATCGCGGCGTAGTGTTGGCACACCTACTTCAAAACCATCTACGGCTATATAGGTTTGGGGTAAGCGCCAGAGTTTCTCGGAGTAGTAATCCTGAGCTGAATCAGGTACAACATAAGGGTCAGCAATAAAATAATCGATTGCGGGTATGCCTGATGCATCCCAACCCAGCCAAGTGACTTGAACAGGTGCAGGTTTGAGTGCCATTACCTCACAGGTAGTATCTAACGTGATGCTATCGAGATCAATTAAAATATCAATTGCATCGGTATAAATTTTTTCAGCAATCTCTAAGCCATCAATTCCTGCTTTGTAGGCTTGATCTGCTTGATTTAGATACCACTCCTGTAAAGGGTCGTTTAGCTTACTGTAACCAATGAAATAGGAATAAATTTTGAATTGTTCTCGATCATGATACTGAAATATCCACCGCGCCAACCAGCCCACGGAATGACTTTTGAAGCAGTGAGATAAATACCCAATCTTCAGAGGCTTTTTACTATTTTTTCCTGATCGCTGGCGGTATCGCTCTACTTGCTCCTTAGCATACAATTGCACACTGAGTTGACACAGTTGAGCTAATTGATTCTGAATATATCTATAATTTTTTAAATCGCCCCGCAAGTAGGGGAAAAAATAAGCACAGTTAAATAGGCGCTGTGCTACAATTTCGTTCTGCGGTATCAGTTGTTCTTTCAGGAGCAAAAGAACTAGCTTTTCCTGCTGTAGCATCACTTCATAGGCTTCCTGCCAATGACCACCTGCACTCATTAACCCTCGCAGAACTACGTGAGTGGTGCAGATTTTTTCTGGTAGTGTTTGCGACTTGGAGTTACACAACTTTGCTGTGTCTATTCCCTTAGTATGATCTCTAGCATCTTGATAAAAACACGCAAGATGGCGCAAAACCTCGATGTTTTCGGCATCTAAGCGTAAATACAACTCAAGGATGCGTGCTGCTATTTGGGGACATTTTTGTGAATAGGCAATTTTGATCGACTTTGGCAGTAAGATAGCGAGTAAGTTAATTGGCTCTTGAACATAAGCTAGACTAGCTTCCACTAACTCCAGAGCTAAAGGATGCGAAAAATCCTGCTCCGGAATACTTTGTATGACGTGAAGGAGTAGATTAATATCAAAACTAATCGGTTTGCCTAACTTAAGCAGTTCAATAATGCCGTAGGCAGAAAAATCTTCGTCTGTGAGTCTTTCCTGCTTGATGGCTAATTCTACTAAATGTAATAAATTATTAACATTTGTGGGGCTGATTTCCCGTATATGCTGCCGGATTGCCCAAGCTACTGAATAGTTTGCCTGTTTTTCCTGACGAGTTGCTTCGGCTTGTAGCACCCCTATCAGTTCTGCCGTCCACAAATCGACTTGTTCCGGTTCACCCTCTGCCAAGGCGAAGAACCAAGTCATCTGCGCTTCTTCCTCTTTTCCCTGTAGTAGCAATATCAATCCTAGATGCCAGTAGTGAGACTTGACATCAGGTTCGGTAGCAATTGCTTGCTCATAAAGATTTGCAGCTTGGATGTAGTTTTGTTCAACTAAATGTTGAGCGGCTTGCTGTTGCCAGTTGGCTATATTAGTCAAAGCGCATTCAGCGAATAATGGACATTATTTTTATTTTTGTTTTCGGGTAATACTAAAGGTGGGTAGAGTTTTCTACCCACCTTAACCCAATCTTTATGGGCTTTAGTTTCCTTGTGGATCTCCTATATTTTCATAAGTGCCTGCTGGGCATACAGGTCCCGATTGATCATCTGTAGGTGTAGCTTCTTCTGTTCCAGCAGCTCCACCATCTAGTTGCGATGCCTTTAGAGCTTCGCACAGTACAGCCAGAGTTGTTGCCTCGTTTGTATCTTGTATTTCACCCGTAGATACCCCACCTAAATAGGCTTTAAGTGTACCTATCCTTGGTTGGGCTTGATTTGTGGCAAAGCTAGCAGGACCGGGGGTCTGAGGATCGGCTGGGGGTGCATCAGCACCACCTGCTATTGTGTAGCTATAGTTAGTCGTTTCCGTTTTAATGCCAAGCCCCAAATTACCAAATTTGGTCTCATCAGCGAAGTAACCTCTCTCTAGATAGAAAGCTTGCTGAGATCGGTTCATAGAACCCACATACTGCTTGGCTTCCGACTGCTTTGCCTTATTCGCTTGGTTGAGGAAGGATGGTAGAGCAATAGCAGATAGAATACCGATGATGATAATAACAACGAGTAGTTCAATCAGGGTGAAACCCTGATTCTGTTTTTTCTGGTTCAGGTGTTGCAGAAACTTGGCTTTTAGTTCTGTCTTCATGTCAAAGATGTCTCCTTGAGGTGTGGGGTACTTCACGTCTTAACTCCTGTATGTAACTTACCCACTTCTGCTCCTGTTCATATCATCTGCCTCAAAAAAATTTTGCTGAATTGAGTAGAATGCGCTTATAGCTTGCGTTCCAGCAGAATATACCCCATACTCTCCAGTTGAATCAACATCTGCTGAACCAGGAAGAACGCTTCTTGCTCATCCGTTGGTTCTAGGGTCACAGGATGGACAGGTCTCGCCTGCTGCCAGTGTTTTACCAGTGAGGGAAACGGCTGACCTCCATCCACAAGAGGCAGAAGACACACGGCTATAGAGCTATCTATATTCACAAATCCTTCAGACAATGCCAGATGTTGACTAATAGGAAAGATTCTTAGCTGTGTCACGCAGTCTATCAGATCTTCTCTGACTTTCGCCGTTCTTAGCTGAGGATGCAGGTGTACCTGCGCCTGTTCCCAGTCTGATTCAGTCCATTCGTCAATGGGTAAGAAGGGTTGAGCTTGGTTAGGATGACCACACCAGATATCCAGCAGACGATGGATGGGATTTACAAGTTCATAAAGGTGCAGTTGTTCTTCCACAGATGCTTCGGGCAAACTCATGCCCAAAAATGCAGGTAAATCCTCTGGATCTTTAAACAAACTCATCAAATTCCATTGCCGCCAATTCACCATACTGATAAATTCTAGATCAGCGGATCTCAACGCCGCGAAGAAATCTGGAAGAGTGTTGCCTTTGTCACCCTGTAATAAATGATTTGCCAGAAGAGCATCGGCATTGTTCTCAAAATTAGGTTTCCAGGTTTGCACTTTAAGCAAAACATTATCTTTTAGGCTTGCCATCATTTGCCCAACGAATTCAATTTCCAGTTCCTCTGGATTTCCCTCCATAAATCCCAGCATTTTGAAGACCTCCTGCGCCCGGAAAAAATTAGCTCGTTGAAAGGCACTATGGAGGTTAGCCCGAATAATCCCTTCAAGTTTGAGAACCGCCTTCATCGCCTGCAATCCCATAACAGCGTCGGGCAGGAGATAAAGAACGTCATCACAGTTAATATAGTCAAATTCCATGTTCAAGTTGGGCAACTCTTCTAGAGATAGGACATGAAATTCTGTATTATCAAACCCGTGATACTGTAGGCGTTTTTTCGCCAAGTTAACAGATTCTTCTGAAATATCAATACCAACAATTTTGGCTCCGGGATTGGCTTCCGCTAAAACTAAAGATTTATATCCACTGCCGCAGCCTGCATCTAAAATGACTTTAGAGTCTGTTGTTATAACTTGCTTATTCCGTAGATAATAAGGAGTGACTAAATTATGAATGTAAAGTGAAGTGGCATCATCTTTGGGTGATTTTTCTAGAGGAGTACTCGGGTAAGGCGCTTTGTCAAATTGTTGCCGGATTTTCTCGATTAACTCAGATGTGAGGTTTTCCATACTGTAGAACTCCTGGTATTGGATTTGAGTAGATGTAGAGATTTTATTTAATGACAACTCCAGTTCGTTGCCTTTGTTCGTCCCAGTCAACCATCTACCATGGCAACTCTAACCCAAATCTAGGTAAAACATCTTCCCCTGACAACCTCACCGCCAACTTCACTACCCCTACCCTCTGCGACAGGCGATAAATCTCCACCCGTTGCTGTCGCCGAATCATCTACCCCAAGCGCTTGACAATGGCGAAACACAGATTTCACAGATTTATTGAAACGGTTGGGGTGGGGATGTGAGAGGTTAGCCCCACTGATTACACAGACAGATAGAGGTGTGAGGACACAATCAAGATACGATTGATACACAGATAAAACATCTTTCTGTGTCAATCTGTGTCATTTAAGCGTGAGTCTACAGCAGAATGTGATTAAATCGGTGTCATCTGTGTTATCACAAAGAATCTGGATCAACGAAAGAGCGATCGCAATCTCTCCTCTAACAATTTTGCCCGTTGTCGCTCTTGTTGAGCCAATTGTTCAGCCTCTGTTGCCCGTTGTCGCTCCTGTTGAGCTAGTTGTTCAGCTTCTCTTGTGCGTTGTTTCTCTTGTTCTCGTCCGAGCTGAATACCCTGTCTCAATGCTAATTTTATCGCATTCCGTTGGTCATGAATATACATTTCCCTCTGTAAGAGAGCTTCTAACTCTTCACGAGTCATATTCGCTTGATTCGCTACTTCAAACGCCTTGCGAATTTCCGGGACTTGTGCCATTGCTTCCGGTATCGTTTCTAATCCTCTAGCACATTTGATAAAATATATCCATTTATCCGCCAATGTTTCTAATTCGTCTAACTCCTTGGTAAATTTCGGTAATTCGACAAACACTAACTCCAAATCATTAATCGGGTAATCCGTCAAAATATTCTTTTCTTTGAGAACAAAATTAGAAATCACCTGAGGCAAATCCTCAAACATTTCAAAGTCCGTCAGTGTTAAGGCGATCACTGGATTCAGAAGGGTATAATCGTCTCCGGGTTCCAACTGAATGGAATAGGCTTTAGCGGCGTTATACAATATCCGCTTCTCAAACCCTGATAAATTCAGGACTTGCATCTCAATAATCACCGTTGTCTCATCAGTGAGTTTGGCTTTTACATCCAGGAACGTATCTTTAATTCCCTGAATCTTCGGGGCGAGATAAGGA
>NZ_JAVKEA010000075.1:0-10634 GCF_040221695.1 Coleofasciculus sp. E2-BRE-01
CTGTCTATAAACCAGCCTGGAGGCACGGGGTTGTCGTGCAAGTTAAGTCGAACTGTTGAGTATGTTCAACTTGGCTTGTTCGATGACTTCAGGGCTACTGAAAACCCAGACCTCTGCGATAGCAGGTCTGGGTAGTTTATACTATTGATTCAGCAACCCCTACTGATTAACAGTCTAGACGCCGTGTTCTTGATAATCTTCAGAGGACTTCGGATCTAATTCCCAGCGCTGCTCATCCCGTCGTTCGAGCTTATTGGTGACTTGCACTGGTTCTTTTTGAGCGCCTTCGACACCAACGGCTCGCTCCATCTCCTGGGTCACATTTTGCTCTGGCGTGGGCGTTAAACCGCCAACGGCTTCCTCACCGCCTACTTTTGCCTGGTAGAGGTTGGCATCAACATCGCTCGTGGTGGGTTCACCGCTTGCCATACGGGTTCTTGATTCTTCAATTAGTCTACCATCAGCCGTGTCGCGATCGCTCAGTCCCTCATAAGTCGGTTCTATTTCGTTGGTTTCCTTACGTGTGTCTGATTCTGATAGGGGGTTGGACTGAGATTTGTTAATGTTTTCAGGTTGCATATTGGCTTGTATATTACTATCCGCACTCACAGCTTAACCTTTCGCAGGCACATCAGTTTATTACCCCAGAGCGAATCCTATTTTATTTCTTTTGAGGGATGACATCTCTGTGAGTCATTCCTAAGCTGAAAATGCTTATCAATACTACCTGTTTAGCCCGTAGAATTTTCGTGGCGGAAAGAATACCCCAGAAAAATTCTACCTTCGATCAAGTAATAAAGTCGTTAACAATTTCAATGATGATAACCGATAATACACCCAAAAAAGTTGCCATCCTGATTGATCAGAAGTTTGAAGATGCTGAATTTCAAATCCCTTATCAAGCGCTGCAACAAGCGGGGGCGCAGGTTGTGGTTCTGGGTTCGCGGATGAATGACACCTATCAGGGGAAACAAGGCAAAGTTTCGATTAAACCTGATGGTACCGTAACCGAAACCCGTCCAGACACCTTTGATGCCGTAATTATTCCCGGCGGGATGGCACCGGATACGATGCGAAATAACCCTAATGCCGTCCAATTTGTGCAGAAGGCGATGGAGTTGAATAAACTCGTCGCGGCGGTTTGCCATGGTCCCCAAGTGTTAATTGAAGGGGATTTACTTCAGGGCAAAAATGCTACCGGATTTCTCTCGATTCGCAAGGATATGACCAACGCGGGGGCTAACTATGTGGATGAACCCTTAGTCGTGGATGGAAATCTGATTACCTCTCGTCAACCTGGTGATTTGGCAATATTTACCACGGCAATTCTCACCCGCTTGGGGTTAGGGATTCCCGATCAAGCCTTACCCGATGAAACGGATATGACGGCTCAATGGTGGCAATTGGCAGAAGCTTGGGGGGGGAGTAGCAAGCTTGATATTGTGAATGGATTGAATACTGCCTTAGCCGGGGAACGATATGGGCGAAAAGCTTTTGAGTATTATGCCCAAAAAGCCACTGATTTAGAGTTGCGATCGCTACTGCAAGAAATCATCGAAAATAAGCAGCATCATATTATCATGCTGGAGAATCGTTTGAGAGATTTGCAGGCATTTGAATCAATTCCGGAAGTGGCGACAGATGCTTATGCCGCCTTACAAAATTGGCTACAACCGAGCGATAGTCTATCCATCTTACGCCATGCCTTGGGTGACATTCAAACGGGTGTTGTCGATGCCTATAATCTGCGGAAACAATTCACCGATCCCACGTCAACGGTGCTGTTTACTCAGATTGAAAAGGAGTTGGCAGACTACGAACAGCGTTTAGCTGACCTTTATCATAATCGTCTGGGAGAACAAGAGGCTACACCAGCTGAACCCACTACCCTAGCAGCTGTTGGCGGTTAAGGATTGGTAATTTGTTTGGGTTAGCCGACATACGCTAACCCGCAAAACTCTTTTTCGTCTCCCTTTTCTGTAAACGGGGATTTAATTAATCCTGTAGCAAGAGCCGACGGTTAAGTGCTTGCACCGGTCTGGCATTATTGTCATATAGGAATTTAAAGGCGTTGAGTTGTGCCAATGAAATTTTAAGCGTATCTTTATATACAATCCAATTCACAATTTGTGAACAAGGCGGTGTGGTTAGAGAACCAGAATACCGATAATATTGGGGTGGGTCGGTCAGGAGACTGCCTAACAAACCATCCTGAGGAAGAAACTTTTTAGGATTGATTGTTACGTTAGGTGAGCTTGTTCCACCTGACGAGGGTAGGTTGTTCAAAATCTTTCCCATCTCAGAGTTTGTAGGACTACCCACTTCCATGAGCCTGCCAATGACCGCTATTTCTACAACGTTTCCATTTGCATCTTCCTTTGTATGCACACAGTGAACACACGCGGGATAGACTTGGTTATCTATTGTATGTTCACTGGGGGCATGAAAGTGAAATTGGGCTAAATTAAATGTTTTACCATCCAAGGTCAGAGTGCTACCAGCAGGACAGTCAACCTGGATAGTCTTACCCGTATCCCGAATGGTTGGGGAAAACGAGTTGTAGCTAATGCTAAAGTCATTGTCAAAATTGACATCAACGGGATTGGTTAGAGCGATGGGAGATTGTCGTGTTCCCGTTCCACAAATTGGATAGGCTAGATTACCATTTGCATCGGTAAGACTGCCCCAGTCTGTATCGGCATAACCCCATGCAACTGTTCCCCCGGATGCGGAGGCGAGGGACTGTACGGCAGTGGTTAAGGAGGTTCCAGCTACACCGATTGACAAATACTTGAGTAATGTGCGTCTATCCATTGTTCTTTCCTGAGAGATGCTTTACAAATCTTTACTAAAAATAATCATACTTTACTTTTTGGAAAAATTCTACCCATCGATAGAAATTTTTTGATCAGTTTTTTTTATAAAACTTATAAATATAGCATTAATTGACACATCTTGCTATACAGTTGCGAACTTCTGCGAAACTGAAACCCTACCGCAGATAGATGTAGAGACCCTGGATTCCAGAAGAAAACAGGAACAGAAGTAAAAATTAGTCGGGGAAGAGGTTAGGCTTGTGAGTAGACTCCTAGAGGGAAAAGTCGCTATCGTAACGGGTGCGGGAACAGGTATTGGGGAAGCGATCGCACATAAATTTGCCAAAGAAGGCGCTAAGGTTGTCGTCAACGGATTACCGGATGATCCAGTGGAGGAGGTGGCAAAAGCCATCAACGACTTTGGTGGGGACGCGATCGCAGATCGAGGGGATGTCTCGGACATGAATCCTGCTCAAGCCTGTGTGGAAGCGACGATTAACCAATACGGGACGCTGGATATTTTGGTGAATAATGCTGGTGTCTTTCTGGCAACTGCGCCAACCCAAGAGTATCCGATAGAGGCATTTGATCAAACTCTGAAGATGAATCTGCGATCGGCATTCCTGATGACTAAGTATGCCCTACCCCATTTGCAAAAAAGCCGGGGTAACATTGTTTGTGCTGGCTCAGAAGCCGGATTTAATGGTGTGGCAAAAAATTCTCCCTACGGCGGAACTAAGGGCTGGATGCACGCTTTTGTTAAAGGGGTAGCCGTTGAACAAGCGAAGTATGGAGTGCGGGCAAACTGTTATTGTCCCGGTGCGATTGATACGGCTTGGACGCACAAAGAAACCGGTCCCATGGATGCCCAGATGGAGGAAACCCTAGTTATGGCGGCGCCAATGGCAAGACGGGGTACTCCGGAGGAAATTGCCAATGTTTGTGCATTTCTGGCGTCGGAACAAGCCAGCTATGTCACCGGAGCGCTTTGGCTCGTGGATGGAGGTGTAACGGTGGCTAAAGGTGCCGTGGGTCAACAAACCCCCGAATCCCTGCGTCAACCTCCAGCCGGGGATCTGCGTCTGGATCACGAAAAAGAAGGGTTAAAGAATAAAGAAACCCAGACTATCCGCTAATACCGAGTTGCGCTCCTTGATCTGACCAACTATCTAAGCAAGATCCCCGACTTCTTGGAGAAGTCGGGGATCTGTCTGTGTACCTCACTTACTTGAAAAGCGTTGTAGCGTTAATTTTGTCCGACTACTTATGAATGATTCATAACCTCAAAAAACCGAATTGTGAATTGGGTTCCTTGATCTGGCTTGATGTCCAATTCTCCTTCTAACTGTTCAGTTAAAGCTTGGATTAACTGAAATCCTAATGTCTTGGGATTCTCCGGCTCAAACCCTTCAGGTAAGCCAATTCCGTTATCTTGAACCGTGAGAGTCAGTCTGCGATCGCACTCTGATTTCAGTTTGATGGTAATCACACCTGGACGGGATTCAGGAAAGGCATATTTTAAGGCATTGGACAGTAATTCATTTAGCAATAAGCCACAGGGAATCGCTGTGTCTAGGTTGAGGGAAATCGGTTCAACGTCAATCTGCAATTTAATTAAGCTTCGATTCACGCCATAAGACTGGAATAGATAGGTGGCTAATGTATCGATATACTCGGCAAAATCAATCTTTTCTAGAGAGGTATATTGATAGAGTTGATTGTGAATCAGCGCCATAGACTTAACCCGATTCGCACTTTGTTGGAAAATATCCAAGACTTGGGGATCGGTTAACGTCTGGGACTGGAGATCCAGGAGACTGGAAATAATTTGTAAGTTATTTTTGACTCGATGGTGAACTTCTTTTAGTAGGACTATTTTTTCCCGCAAAGAGGTTTGCAGTTCAGCTTCAACCTGCTTTTGTTCCGTGATATCAATCCCCACTAAAACCGCCGCCTTACTTTGTTGATACTTTTGCGCGATAATCAAATAATGGCGAATCGAATCCTTAATTTTTAAATCAATCACCTGAGAGGTGGTAAGTTCTGAGTTTGCCAAGAACTGGTGTACAAAATGGATATACTCTGTGCTTTTATTGTGGAAGCCAACCTCTTGACCAACAAAGTCGCTGGGAGACAAGCCCCAGAGATTTGCTGAGTACTGATTAACACCGAGATATCGTCCGTCTGCACTAATCCAAGCCACACAACCGGGTACAGTATTTAAAATAGCTTGCAGTTGTTCATTCGTTTGTTGTAGGGCTTCAATAAACTGCTGGCGTTCGGCTTCTAGCTGTTTGCGATGGATAATATCTTGAAAAGCAGCGATGCTATAGATAATATCGCCTTGTTCATCATAAATCGGAGTTGCTAAAATCTCCCATAAGCCTTTCTTGTTATTGTTGCGGATTTCCAAATCATCAACTTTGACTTGTTCTCCCCGTAACGCCCGACAAACTGGATAGTTTTCTGGGGGATATAACTGATCCGTTCCCGCAATATAGAATTGATAAAGATGAGAATAGTCTGTAATCGGAGCATCAGTGAGCCGTTCTACGCCCAATAGTTTAAATGCTGCTGTGTTAAAAAATACGGGTTGGATCAATTTATCAAATACTGTAATGCCGACGGGAATGGCGTCTAAGATTTGATTCAGCTTTTTCTCACTGGTACGTAGTACATCATTTTCTCTGATGTGGGCTAGCGTTTTCCATTGAACATAGCCATAAATAGCACCGAATATGGCAATCCCATAAAGGGTATAAGCCCAGCCTGTTTTCCAGGGGGGCGGGATAATCGTAATCGTCACAGATGTCCCTTCTTCATTCCAAACTCCGTCATTATTAGAACCTTTAACTCGAAAGGTGTAGGTACGGGGGTCGAGGTTTGTATAACTGGCGTAGCGTCGAGTTCCGGAGTAAATCCAATCTTGATCAAATCCTTCGAGTTTGTAGGCGTATTGGTTTTTTTCGGGATTGGTATAGTCAAGGGCGGCAAATTTAAAGCTAAAGAACTTGTCTTTGTAGGATAATTTAATCTCTTTGGCAATGGAGATGGCGGGGTTGAGTTTGACAGTTTGATCAAAGATTCTAAAGTCGGTGATGACAATAGGGGGAATATAGGGATTATCTTTAACTTGGTCGGGATAAAATAAGTTGAAGCCATTGAGTCCGCCAAATAACATAGCACCATCTTTGGTTTTGGCGTAGGCTTTCACGCCATCGAACTCGTTTCCCTGAAGTCCATCACCGACATCGTAGTTTCTAAAGGTTTCCACTTCGGGGTTAAATTTGGATAAGCCATTACCTGTACTTAGCCAGAGATTTCCATTATCGTCGGCGAGGATACCGACCACAGAATTGCTGGGTAAACCATCGTTTTCGGTGTAATGGGTAAAGGTTTCAGTGGCGATATCAAATTTATTCAGTCCGCCGCCGTAGGTGCCAATCCAAAGTGTCCCGGCTGGGTATTCATTGATTGACAATACTCGGTCATAGCTTAGGCTATTGGGGTTATTGGGATCGTGGGTGTAGCGGGTAAATTTTTCTGTCTCGCGGTCAAATTTGTTGAGTCCACCGTTGAGTGTAGTAATCCAGAGTGTACCTGAATTATCTTCATAAATTGATAGAACCGAATTATCACTCAAGCTATTTGGGTCATTTGGATTATGCAGGTAGTGAGTAAATTCCTCGGTTTGGCGATCAAATTTATCAAGTCCGCCACCGAAAGTCCCAATCCAAAATGTACCTTCTCTGTCTTCATAGATTGATGAGACTGTAATATGATTCAAGCTCTTGGGATTATTGGGGTCATGGGCGTAATGTGTAAATTCTCCAGTTTGGCGGTTAAATTTATTAAGTCCACCCCCAAACGTGCCAACCCAAAGCGTACCGTTGCGATCTTCGTAGATTGACCAAACATTATCGCTACTTAAGCTATTGGGATTCTTGGGGTCATGGGTGTAATGTGTAAATTTTTCAGCTTGACGGTTAAATTTATTGAGTCCACCGCTATCAGTACCAATCCAGATTAAACCTGAGGAATCTTCATGGATTGACAAGATATGATTATCACTTATACTATTCAAGTTATAGGGGTCATATTTGTGATGAATAAATTTAGGACTTTTCTGATCTAGTTTATTAACTCCGCCAAAGCCAGTTCCAATCCACAATATTTCTGACGAATCGATTAAAAGACTGACAAATACAGTGTCATTTAAAGAATTGAAATTAGTTTTATCGTTGCTATAGTGAGTAAACTGCTCCGTTTCTGGGTTTAATTTATCAAGTTTTTTGCCATAGGAATTTCCATACCAGCTACTTGTTGCCAGCCAAAGATTACCAAATTTGTCTTCGGTTATACTACCAACAGTATTGTGACTTACACTATTCTGGTTAATGGGGTCATGCTGATAATGAATAAATTGACCAGTTTCACGTTTTAATTGGTTGATCCCTCCATTCAGTGTGCCAATCCAAAGTCTACCGTGGGAGTCTTCGTAAATATATAAAACAGTGTTATCACTCAAGCTACTGGAATCATCAGGATTATGCTTGTAATGGGTAAATTGACCAGTCGAGCGGTTAAGTTTGTTTAGACCTCCACCATCTGTACCAACCCAAAGTGTCCCAGACTTGTCTTCATAAATTGATAAGACAGTATTGTTACTCAAGCTAGTAGGTTCATCAATGTTATAATTGTAATGAGTAAATTGTTCTGTGTCTCGATTAAACTTATTTAGTCCACCGCCATCAGTACCAACCCAAATTGTATCAGACTTGTCTTCATAGATAGACATGACACAATTCCCACTCAAGCTGTTGGGGTTATTTGAATCAGAAGTATAGTGAATAAAAGATTCTGTTTCGCGATCAAATTTGTTAAGTCCACCACCGTCAGTAGCAATCCAAATTGTACCAAATTCGTCCTCGTAGAGTGAATTTATAAAATTATCAGACAAAGAGTTTGAATCTCTCTCATTGTATTGATAAATTTTAAACCGATAACCATCATATTTATTCAAGCCATACTCTGTACCAAACCACATAAATCCTTGACTATCTTGAATGATAGCTCTGATGCCACTCTGAGATAGTCCTTGAGCAGTTGTAATATGTTCAAATTTAATGCTATTATTTTCAGCAGCGCATGGCTTTACTGGTAGAGCAACACTCATCAGAGTGATGAAAATTATTGTCAAGAGTAGTGCTTTAAGTAAGCCTATAACTTTGAGGCTTATTTCACCAATTCCTTCACACCAATATAATACTATAAATATAATACAGTATACCAAGCATACTGCTCCTTAATAGGTTCGCAGTTCATAGAAAGTAATGTTTACTTGAGAAAGTAAACCATTCAGAGGATAGCAAGTTTTTACAGGTAAGCCTTAAAAAAATTACTCCACAGTTATCCAGCTAGTTAGGAAATACCTAAGTGCATAATTCTTCACAAATCCTTTCCTCACAATCGGGTGCAAGATAGTCAAAATTGTTCTTACCAATCCAAGACTGTATCGGTTGATCTGTCAGTCCCATTGGCTTGGAAGGGAGAGGAATTTCACAAACTACGTTACCGTCCTGACCAGGAACTTTGTTAGTCATTGTTCCCACTAAGGTGTTGTTAATCACTTGAAACTCTACACCACTGGGAATCGTTAACCCGTTCTCTTCTAAGACAGGATTCGTATGCGAGATAAATTGCGATTTAAACTCTTCGTTTACCCATGTCTGGGCGATAATCTTGGACAAAATCTTTTGAGTTTCTGGATTATTCTTTACCAAAACTGACATGGTTTTTCTCCTATTGTTCAAAGAATCTAGTCAAGGGAAGTAATGATACTTAACTCAGCGCGAAAGGCTGTTAGTCTAACAAGTATTCCTAGAAACCGGGTTTCTTTGGGTGAAAAGTTGATATTGCGTTGTCATCCTCACGAGAAACCCGGTTTCTTGACCGATGTCCTAGGGACTCTTGTTTTCCTTAAATCCGCTACGCCAAGTTATAGTTATATTAATATACAATGCTTATTTTATCTATGCAAGAGGGTCGGGGAAATTAAATCAATCTAGATTGGATCATTCGGCTAATCTACAGATGGGTTCCCCAGAATAAACTCTCCGACTGAAGTTTCCCGATAGTAATCCGTTCCCACCGTCGCCGCAAATAAATCGGAATTACCACCACCGATCGCGCAAGGTGCCAGATTCATCGCTGTTGCTACCAGATACATGGTCTGCTGTAATGAACCCACATCCTTGAGCATATTAGCATACGCAATGGATTCATAAACCCAACTTGCTCGCTGAAACCGTGGGGCAAAGACAAATAGAACTTGCGGCATACAGGATCTGCCATTCGCAAAATAGGCATCTTCTAACAGTGCCTCCACATTCTCATTCCTGCCCGTCAATCGACAAAGCTGATGAGCTTCGGGATGATAATGATAAACTCCAGACTCTAGATTATCACAGGTATTCGCGATCGCATACAATTCTAACTCATATCGACCACCACTATTGGCATAAGGTCTGTGGGTGCATTCCCCATAATCCTTAGCCGTAATTCGCTTATTCCGAGTGCAGCGATACAGAAATTCCCCCAATTGCTTCACGGTTATCGGCTTATCGCTATAACTCCGAATCGATTTCCTCTCCTCCAGTACCCAAGTAAAGGAATAATCCTCCGCCTTAAGTTTCTCGATATCCGGCTGATACAACTCAATAATCTCATCTGACATCCTAGGTTGAATCATCGGAGGCTGGGGAATCTTATCCAAAAAGCGGAACGTTTTCCCAGAATCATTGCTATGTCTCCCCTTGCGACTTCTGGCGTGAAACAGCAAATCGTGAAACTCCCAGGATATGAGCGAATGACTCTCATCCTCCTCAATTTTGCCATTATCCTGCACAACACCTAGCATTTGGCTACTCAGGAGCAAACTAAAAAATAATTGTACCGTTTCTGGCGTCAATCCAGGTATCCTTTGACACAATTCCTCCCCGGTTCTCGGTTGCGCTAATTCAGAAACCAGTGCAGCGCCGCGCCAATCGTCTAAACTAATTTGGGCGTATGATAAAGGAGATTCCAAGATTAGCTGATTGTCCTGTTTATGACAGTAGGCAAAACGCGAGAGAGTATATTTTTGTTCAACTGTCGCCGATTGAACCTGAAACCTTTTAAACGGATAAATCGGAACTCGTGTAGCGATAGGAAACCCATCCCCAACAACCGTATGACAAATCCAGCCTAACTGAATAAACTGATTCAGATAATAATAAAACGTTGCCAATCTCTCAAACCCATCAGATTGGAGAACACTATCACTCAGACTCTCCTCTGTTCCCCCGGCTGTCGATAAACTATTTATCGCACTTAATAATCCCGGCGATACCTGTTCCAGATTCAGCGTATACTGAGGGAGATTGCCCTTAATACGGGTTGACTGAATCATCATGCTATCGCGCGACTCTTCAGTTACAGTAATATCCTTACGAAATGACAGAATAAAAGGAAGTGACATAAGGCATTAATCGGGTTCGTAGTTGCACTTGTAGTTGCGTAGTTGCGCTTTAGCGCCGGTTCAACGTTCCTATCCCCACCACAAAATCAGTTGGACACACATTATTGGGCGCACATCTATCATTGGTGTCAACTTAAACGGAAAACCCCCTCACCCCCAGCTCACAAGGGTAGGTTTTTTAAGATTGAGGTTTAGGTAAGACAAGGTAGACAGGTAGACCAGTAGACAAGGAAGAGTGAGAACGAAAAATCGGGCATTTCGGCTTTTAGAAGTTAGCTTGACCGAACAAGATTCTGTAC
>NZ_JAVKEA010000076.1:0-16479 GCF_040221695.1 Coleofasciculus sp. E2-BRE-01
ACAATCTTTTTCCATAAATACGTCTTGAACTATATAATTCTTCTCTACCTTGTCTACTTTTCTTCTCTACCTTGTCTACTTTCCTTCCTTGTCCTCCAAGTCTAGTCCCCACCCTCAAGTAAAAAACCTACACCTGTCAGGGGGCTGGGGGTGAGGGGGTTGTAGCTTAAGTTGACACTCATGGTCGCTGATCAAATGTAACGGTGTCAGAATTAACTTGTCTCGACTCGCCCCCGTCTAATGTAGGCGGTATTTACCTTTAATTTACGATACCCGATGCAGGGCGACCCGGTAAAATTAATAGGTTGGTTATGTTAATTTGTGCAGCGGGTCACCCCTACAGGGTTTGCTTTTAATTTCTGATACCTGATCTATGGTTTATGTGATAAAAATAGGGTAATTGCGTTAATTTTCCTGCGTTTTTTCGGCGGTGTTTACCTTTAATTGCCCATACCTAATTCAGGGCGACCCGATAAAATTGATCGGTTGGTGGTTTTCATTGGTGCAGCGGGTCGCCCCTACAGGGTTTGCTTTTAATTCCCGATACCCGATTCAGGATTCTCCCGATAAAATTAATAGGTTGGTTATGTTAATTTGTGCAGCGGGTCGTCCAGTAGTTGTTTTTGATTATAGACAAGTGATGAGAGGAAGAGATTACCATGTCTATCCGTAATAACATAGGAGAGCTTTTGTTAAAGCCAATCATAAGCGTTCTGATTGGTCAGGATAAACTCCAGTTCTATGAAACCATTGATTGGCAAAAGCAGAGTGAACGTTTCCGACAAACTAATCTCATTTATCCCGACTATTATAGCCAGCCCGACTTTCATGGTATTAAAGGCGGCTATCTTAATCCTATAGCGGCTATCACCTATGATACTGTGACGGCTTATGCTTCCCCACCCAATGAAACTCGGATTCGCGAACAGTTAATAACGACTATTGAGAACCAGCCCAGTAGAATTCTCGATCTCGGTTGCGGTACGGGTTCGACAACATTGATGTTAAAGCAGGCGTTTCCGGAAGCCGTTGTTATCGGATTGGATTTGTCTCCGTATATGCTGATTGTGGCAGACTACAAAGCAGAGCAAGCAGGGTTAGATATACAATGGCAGCATGGTTTAGCTGAAGCTGCGGGTTTTGATGATGCTTCGTTTGATTTAGTCACAGTCTCGATGGTATTACACGAAATGCCACCCCAGATTTCTCAGTTAATTGTACAAGAATGCTGTCGCTTGCTGAAACCTAGAGGACAATTGATTATTCTGGATGGAAATCAACGGAAACTTCGTTATGCTCACTGGTTGATAGAACTCTTCCGAGAACCTTATTCAAAAGACTATGCTGCTCATAGTGTAGAGGATTGGATGATAGCGGCTTTTTTTAAAAGGGTGCAAACCGACTATGTGGGATGGATTCATCAAATAACCTCTGGAATTAAGCCAATCAGAAAGGGCTTAGGGCAGATGGCATAAGCAGCAAAGATGCAACAATTCATCTGAATTTTAAGAAGCGATGACAACGATTGAATGGATTCAGGAACTGCTAGGACAGCGCTTGCAGCCTTTAGTCTTTGCGATTACCAATCTCGGTTCAGACTATGCCTACATCGCATTCCTCACGCTCTATTACTGGTTAATTGACCCATGGACAGGGCGCCAGTTAGGACTACTTCTAGGGATTAGTTATGGGTGTAATACAATCCTCAAAGAAATGTTTGATATGCCTCGTCCCTTCGAGTTAAATCCGGACATCGCCTCGGCTGACGCGATCGCGACGAGTGAAAATGCATCGTTTCCCAGCGGACATGTCCAAGGTTCAGCCACCTTTTGGATTTACCTATCTTTACACCACCGCCGTCTCTGGCTATGGGTGTGGAGTCTCATAATTCTTCCCTTAATTGCCATATCGCGCCTCTACTTAGGGGTTCACTTTCCTCTGGATGTAGTCGCCGGATTGATTGTAGGTATTCTTTTTGCGGGGATAGGTACAGTCTGGTCTATTCCTGTAAAACCAAGGTTTATCGTTCAGGTTACAGTTGTCATCGTGACGTTTTTTATAGCCAGTGTATGGGAACCTTTAGCGCGTTCTTTGGGGGTCATTACTGGGTTTTTCCTCACTCAACCTAAGTTTACATCCCCTTCAACGTGGAAAGGGCGATTGCTTTTGGGCGGAATCGGTCTAATCTTAGTATTAACCCTTTTCATCGGTTCGAGATGGGTGTTAGGGGACTGGCGAAATCAAGGATGGGTTACTTATTGGCGCTATAGTCTGCTTACCCTATTCGCTACTGAGGTTGTACCTAGACTTCTTCATCACAAAACTTGGTAAGTGGCTCATCTTATTGCCCAAAAAAATTTATCTAAGAATAGGAAAAATTTGATTGTGCTGAGATATTGCCGCACTGGTAATAAATCCCAAGTTATTGTGTGGTGGGCAAGAGCAACGAACGATAATATAAGGGTTGCAATGTTTATAACTCTTACCCACCCTACCTAAAATCGATGTATTGAGACTGGTGCAAAATGTGAGTTATACCAAACCTGGATTTACTATCCCCTTCATAATTCAGTCCTTGCCTTGCGGACTTTGTTTGTATCGCCGTGACTTCCAGTCACCAGGGCAAAAAGGGATTTTCTTTAGTCAACCGACGGTAAGGGAGGGTCTTCTTCCTTAACTCTGCGGATAGGAAGATTGGCAATTAACGCTGTTGCCCGTTGGTTACTTTCTAGGGTAAACTCCAAACCCTCTTGATCAATCTCCACATAACGAGAGACAACTTCTAGGATTTCGGAACGCATTGACTCAATCATCTGGGGACTGAGATCGGCGCGATCGTGGGCAATAACCAGTTGTAGGCGGCGTTTTACTTCCGCTCGACTGTTACTGGCACTTGTCCAGGGAAAAAGCCGTTCTAGAAGTTCGCTAATCATGGGGTTTTGCATCCGTGGTGAGTGAGGAGTGGGGAGTGATGAGTTGGGTTAATTGAAAACTCAACACTCAAAATTTCAATACTTCAACTGCGGAACATGCGACGGATACGATTAATCAAGGTGTCATGTTCTGCCATCAAATCCAGGAAGGGAACTTTATCGCCTTCCAAACGCCGAGCAATATTGTGAATAGCAATACCGGGAAGCGTGAGATTTTCCGCCAGGGCTAAGGGTTCGCCCCGATTGCTCGAAACAATCACGCGCTCATCATCAGGAATCACGCCAATTAAGGGAATTGCCAGAATCTCTTGGACATCTTGAACCGACATCATTTGGTCAGCTTGCACCATGGCGGGTTTAAGACGATTGACAATCAGGAAGATGCGCTTTATGCCTTGAGCTTCCAGTAAACCCACGACGCGATCAGCATCTCGCACGGCGGCAATTTCTGGCGTCGTCACGATTAACGCCTCCGACGCCGCAATGATCGCGTTACGGAATCCCATTTCGATTCCGGCTGGAGAGTCAACCAAGATGTACTCATACTTCTGAGATAGCACAGCGATGAGTTTTTTCATTTGCTCAGGGCTAACTGCTTCCTTGTTCCGGCTTTGGGCAGCTGGAAGCAGTACCAATCCCTCTTGGCGCTTGTCTTTAACCAACGCCTGTTCTAAGCGACATTGCCCTGCGAATACTTCAATGGCGGTATAAACCACCCGATTTTCTAGTCCCAGGAGCAAATCTAAGTTTCTCAATCCAAAATCGGCGTCAACAAGTGCCACCTGACGACCTAATTTCGCGATCGCCGCGCCTAAATTCGCCGTAACCGTTGTTTTACCCACCCCTCCTTTGCCAGAGGTGATCACTATAATACGACTCATGAATTTAACAATAACTGGGTCTTAGCAAAATCAGCAGCTCTAGCAATACGAATACCTTGGGGTGTGACATACGCCACTTCTGGATAAAACTCAATCGGTGGCGTCTCCGGTGCCCTAGCCACAGCATCCGCGATCCGGAGTTGGGTGGGTTCCATTTTCAGAGCCATAATCCGACAGGAACGATTGCCATCAGCTCCCGCATGAGCTACCCCGCGTAGACGCCCCCAAATGAAGATGTCTCCGGCTGCAATCACTGTACCCCCTGGATTTAGGTCTCCCAGTATAACAATAGTACCAGGATGCCGAATTTCTACACCCGATCGCACGGTCATTTGTAAGTATAGGGGTTCGGTTAACTCCTGAGAGAGTTCAGGGGTTTGATGGAGAGAATACGTTGCCGATTGTTGCTCGACACAATACCCGGCTGTCGCCGCAGCAACGGCTGTTTGGCGTCGGCTGGTGTACACCCGTGAGATTCGCAGCCCAACGTCGTTCAATACATCCGCGATCGCTTGTAACTTCAGTCCATCCAATAATTGGTCACCTGCCATCAGATGTACTGTACCCGGCACTTGCCAGAAGCGATCGCTTCCATGACAGCGATGCTTAAACTGCTGCCACAAATTAGCCCAACTGGCATCGGACATAGTTTCTACCGAGGGTAATATAAGCTGTAGCCCTTCCTCGGTCTGTTTCAGGCGGACTTGAGACTGGCAATCCATTGCCATGTCGCTCTCGGCAACCGTTGACATCGATAATAGTTGGTCAGAATCTGAAGTCATGCAACCACAGGCGTTCTTATCGGCAAACAATCTAAATTAAACGACATCGTACCTTAAGCGCAAGTCTTGGTCGAGAATTTCTTCAAGGGTGTTCCTTCAACCTAGAACGTCCGACAAGTTCCCTGAGATGCTAATAAATAGTAATAATAAGAATTATTTGAATGGGGGGTTAGAGAGACTGGGCTAAACGCTAACGTCCAGAGTCAAGCGTTTTCACCAGTTCTCTGGTGGATATCAACATCTCCCCCCTTATCAGGTCTGACCCCTGTAGAGTAGAGTGGTATGTTTAAGTCAGTGGTGGACTACTCACCTCTTGAACCGTTGAAGCTGGCGATTGTTCTACTTCATCCCTTGAAGATGTAGTGTTTTGTGTCAGACCCGCTGAAGTAGCATAAATGTCGGTCAAAGAGTTAGCTAAGTATTGCGAACTCTTTTTTGTGCGTTGAGCTACCATTAACAGCAAGTAAATCGCGACCAAATAAACAGTTGCCAGAACAGGAATAATCAAAGGCATATCAGTGTAAATCATAAGTATGAACGAACAGCAAAGTTATGTAAGATTCCATAGAAGCTGAGGCAACGGTACTAGCTGACCAGGGAGCAATAAACCCTGACACCATGAACCCCGGGGAAGACTTCCCCAGCTTTTCGGTTGCTTCACTACTACTGAAGGTGATGTGTACAAGCCTTTCCCCAACTCAGTTGGATGAAGCTTGACAGGTTTCCTACCGGAAAGCTCCTGTTTATGTAAAATAGAGGACGACACTTAGTTAAACTACCAAGCCGTCATCCAAAACCTTGAGGCTATCTCTGCCTACCTAACGGCACCTTAACCTAAAGGTAAGGAAGCTAGTTGTCCCTACCATCTCGGAGTCAATCGGTCGATTAATCTTTTGAAATCCTTAATATTTAGCTTAACATAAGAGTTCCAGCAATTTCTAGGAATTTTCTTATCAACTTAATAAGTCGATACAATTCCAGGGAGTCCTCCCCATCAGGTTATTGGTCAAACAGATTTCCCTACTTGGGACGCTTCGCTTAAAATTAAGGAAAGAATATGTAAACTTTCGTAACCTAATTTCTGAGTCGCCCAATCCATGACCTCAGTGACTTCCCTTTTTGCCCCTGTTGAAGCAGACCTCTATCTGCTGACCGAGAACTTAAAGAACCTAGTGGGTGCCCGTCACCCCATCCTCTATGCCGCAGCAGAACACCTATTTGGGGCTGGGGGCAAGCGGGTAAGACCAGCCATTGTCCTATTAATTGCGCGAGCGACGGTGCTGGATTCGGATATTACCCCCCGTCATCGACGTCTAGCGGAAATTACCGAAATGATTCATACCGCTTCTCTGGTTCACGATGATGTCGTGGATGAATCATCAGTCCGTCGCAATGTCCCCACGGTTAATAATATGTTCAATAACCGCGTTGCCGTACTAGCTGGAGATTTTTTGTTTGGTCAATCAGCTTGGTATCTGGCTAATCTCAACAACTTAGAGGTGGTCAAGTTACTCTCCCAAGTGATTAAGGATATGGCGGAGGGAGAAATTCAGCAGGGACTGACGCGATTTGAAGCGAGTACCACCATTGATACCTATCTAGAAAAGACCTACAAGAAAACAGCATCCCTGATTGCCAACAGTTCCAAATCAGCCGGACTGTTGAGTGGCGTCTCAGCCGAGGTAGCTGAAAATCTGTATCGCTATGGAAATCATCTGGGTTTAGCCTTCCAGATTGTTGATGATATCCTCGATTTCACCGCATCCACAGAGGTGTTGGGCAAGCCGGCGGGTTCTGATTTGATTAGCGGAAATCTAACTGCCCCTGTCTTGTATGCTATGGAAGAAAAACCCTACCTAGAGGTCTTGATTGAGCGAGAGTTTGCCCAACCGGATGACATTAATCAAGCCTTGGCATTAGTGATGGAGAGTGGGGGTATTGAGCGATCGCGTGAACTGGCGGCTTACCATGCTCGTCTCGCCTTAGACAATCTGACGCCCTTGAAACCCTCACCCGCTACGACAGCTTTAGTCGAGCTAACTGATTACGTCCTGAGTCGCATGTACTAGTCAAAGGGAACAGGGAATAGAATATCCAATTGAAAAGCCCATCAGCTTAGTGCAGTATGAAGGATGAAGCATTAGAATATCCTGGTTCCCGCCTCCATCCTCCATCCTTTGTCTTCGGCTAAGAGGTGAATTCCGGTGAATTCCGGTAAAACTCTTAAATTCCAGCTCCATCCAAAAATTGCTGAATCGCTTTATCTCGAAGTTGGCAGCTATCCGCCGTAACCATCGGAACCCGATCAGAATTCAACTCGCGCCAATTTTGCACAGGTGTCGATGACGGCTTTTCGCTTAACTCTGCCAACTTTTGTTCCAGGATTTCAATCCGATCCACTAATGATCGAATCACAGTGGCTTCGGAATCTGGCAAACTACCATGTTCGAGAGGATTCACTCGCACGCCAGAACGATAAACGATGCGACCTGGAATACCGACAACTGTACAGTCAGACGGAACATCTCGCAAAACGACTGAACCTGCACCAATACGGACATTGTTGCCAATTTGAATGTTACCGAGAACCTTGGCACCCGCACCAACGACAACATTTTCTCCTAAGGTGGGATGGCGTTTGCCACATTCTTTGCCTGTACCCCCTAGGGTGACGCCTTGATAAATAAGACAGTAATCGCCAACAATTGCCGTCTCACCAATGACAACACCCATACCATGATCAATAAAGACACCTTGACCAATTTGGGCGCCGGGATGGATTTCAATACCGGTCAAGCTGCGAGAAAACTGAGAAATAAACCGAGGGATGAACGGAATCCCAATAGTATGTAACCAATGGCAGAGGCGGTGAAACAGGAGTGCCTGTAGACCGGGGTAGCATAATAAAACCTCGAGCCAGTTGCGAGCAGCGGGATCGCGCTCAAAGATGATGCGGAAGTCAGCTAAAAACGTAGATAGCACAAGCGAGTTAAGACAAACAAACGTAAACAACTCCTTGACTATCTTATCGTTCTTGGCTACTCTCGCACAGTCAGGGTATAGTTCCAGGCTTGATTGGGATTGATGGTTCCCACCCAAATTTCATACTTTCCTGCTTTAAAGTTTGAGCTGGTTACGCTAGCGTCTTGGCTTGCGCCCGTATCATCACCGCACAAGGCAAAGCCATTGGGTCCAGTAATCAATAATGTGGTGTCTTGACCGCCACTATCAACGGCTATCTGGAGCTGATCAAAATCTGCTTCTAAGTCTATGATGTGATCGGGAGTTTCTTCCGCATAACCTAGACAAGGATTATTTTCGCGATCGCGGTTCACTCGCGACGGCAATGAAAATGAACCCCCTGTCGTACCGATCGCCGCTCCCTCCTCCGAGGAAAATCCGGGTGATAAGGTTAACGTGCCAAAATTCGCTGACTGGGATAAAACGGGTGTAGCCGTTAGCGCCATCACCATGGCTATTAATACTTGAGAACCCCTTTGCCGTAACATAGCTTAACTCTCCTGGAAACACTGATTGTGAACTTCTTTCCCTATCCCCCTTGAGTCCCAGTTGATCAGACTGTCTACTCTTGTTCTATCTGATTTCCCGCTTATATATAGTGGAAGAGGTGACACCTTGGCATCTGCCACACTCGTTTGGCTCTGGAGGGACTGTGCCTTTAATTATCTTGATTTCGCTGCTGCTGATTATGAGTTGGCTATTTTCAGAGGTTCTCGTCTTGTTTCCGGTGGATATCTTAAATTCATTGAAACCGTTCACCTCATTAACCCTGATTGTTGCCTTACTCGTTTTTTTGTGGTGCTTTGGCGAGTAAGATAATGGTAATGCCACTCTGCCTATAAATTAGGAACGTCAGTCTTGGCAAATAGAGGGTTGGGTTTTGTCCATTCCACCCATAAGCAAACTTTTGATTGACTGAAGGAGAATTTCACCAATGTTTCTTGATGAACTCACCCCTATCGTTAAAGAATTGTTCCAACA
Organism: Coleofasciculus sp. E2-BRE-01; assembly: GCF_040221695.1. Classification (NCBI taxonomy): domain Bacteria; kingdom Bacillati; phylum Cyanobacteriota; class Cyanophyceae; order Coleofasciculales; family Coleofasciculaceae; genus Coleofasciculus; species Coleofasciculus sp. E2-BRE-01. The sequence goes on from NZ_JAVKEA010000076.1 coordinate 8,599, forward strand.
GCCTGTAGCATTCTTAGGCGGGTTTTGTTCAGGAGTGTTTCGACTCAATCTTTCAGATGACCCTGTTAAAAGTTGGCTCGATCAGCAAACGGGTTCCACCAGCTATACGACGACTCCGACAGGAAGTGACAATGGCAGGACGAACGGACCTCAATCTATCTCGATTGAATAAGTAGGTGGGGACAATTAAAGTTAACGGTGGGGATCGTCATTCGTCATTCGTCATTCGTCATTCGTAAGGGTTTGAGGCTTTTTAACATAACTTCATAAGGTTGAGTTTATTTCCACAACCTACTTAGAACTCCGATGCACAATCGTACAACTTAGCGGTTAAGCTGCGATCGCGTTCTGTCCAAGATGTAAGCTAGATAACCGACCAGAAAACCATTTCTAGGTTATCATTAACGATATCTGTAAGTTCAGTTCTACCTTTGGTGAGATTTTTGGTTGGGCAGCTACATTCCTAGTTGATCACCCTGGAAACTAACCACGGATTACCAGACAAGACTTTAAGCTATTTGCATTTTCGAGTTTTCGTCTGTGGCTCTGAACTTTAGCTTTTCGTTCAGCCTTATCGATTTCAAATGACCATTTACATCGGAAACCTGTCTTACCAAGCCACCGAAGACGACTTAAAAACAGTATTTGCTGATTATGGCACTGTCAAGCGAGTCGTATTACCCACAGATCGGGAAACAGGTCGAGTTCGAGGCTTTGCTTTTGTCGAGATGACAGACGAAGCTCACGAAGAATCTGCTATTTCCCAATTGGATGGCGCAGAGTGGATGGGACGCCAGCTCAAAGTTAATAAAGCCAGACCCCGGGAGAATAATCGTGGTGGATCTCGCCGCAATACCGCAAATAATGCGTGGTAGCGCTAAAGCGAACCCGATTTAACCCTCTTTGAACCAGAAAAAATTATACGCAGCAAGGGACATAAAGCCTGATTTTGCCTTGTGTCCCTTTTCTCGTATTTGCCGTATTTGCCGCTACAACGTCAGGACTCTAACGTTCATTAATCTCCTAGACAAATTCCTAAACCTCTGGCGGTTTTCACCAGAGTCCCTTGGGAATCCACCGCTTTATACTGACCGATCGCGTCTAAAATCGGGACGCTGACAACCTGTCGATTTTGCCAGGTCACCATCTTATCGTAGTCCTGATCCGCAATTAAATCCACCGCTGCGACACCAAACGCCGAGGCGGTGAGGCGATCTAAGGGTGAGGGAGTTCCACCACGCTGGGTATGTCCCAACACCGTCACTCGTGTTTCTGCACCACTGCATGCGCTAATTCGTTCTGCCAAATAATGACCAACCCCGCCATAGCGACATTCGCCAAAACTGAGCATATTCTGCACCACTTCCCCAGATTCGGTGCGAACGGCTTCGGAGACAATCGCCACACTATAGTTTTTACCCTGCTGTTTGCGCTGTTGGATTTGCTGGCAGATTCGTTCTAGAGTATAAGGGATTTCCGGAATTAGAATAATATCAGCACCGCCTGCAATTCCCGCACTAATCGCAATATGACCCGCATCGCGCCCCATAACTTCCAGGATCATCACCCGATCATGGCTAGCGGCGGTAAACTGTAAACGGTCTAGGGCTTCGGTGGCAATATTTACCGCTGTATCAAATCCGATGGAACGCTCGGTAATCCCCACATCATTATCAATGGTTTTGGGTATCCCCACCAAATTTATCCCCCCCACTTCCGCCAGTTTACGCAAAATCGCCAAACTGCCATCACCACCAATCCCAATCAGGGCATCAAGTCCTAACTGATGATACCCTTCAGCAATTTCCGATGAGCGATCGCGTACTGTACCATCAGACATGGGAAATGCAAACGGGTTGCCTTTATTGGTTGTTCCCAGAATTGTTCCCGCCAAGGTTAGCGCCGCATCAACTTGCTTGGGTTCTAGGCGAGTCGCTTGGGGGGGACGCTGCATCAACCCTTGGGTGGCGCGATAAATGCCCCAAACCTCCCAATTGTAGGTTCCCACCGCTCGATGAACCACGGCTCGAATCACCGCATTTAACCCCGCACAATCCCCACCACTGGTGAGAATACCAATCCGTTTGTGTTCTGCCATACTGTTTATAGTTTGGTTACCTCAGCCTGTTCATCCTCAATATTACAAGCTGAAACAACAGAGGAAGTCTATAGAGAATGATATTCTCCTACACTGACCCTATAGGTACAGTGTAGGCTTCCTTAGTCGTAACCTTACGCTAAAATCGGCTTACCCTGAAGGCGTGCAAGATGGAAGTTTAAGTAAGTCTTTTAGACGTTTGAGATTTAAGTAGCTTTGTGTAAGCAATAGGGATCACAAGGGACCAAAATATAGCCGCCATAACCAATGTAATCCAGGAGAGGACTTTTTCTTGCTCAGATAAATTCCTCATGTCATCAGCCAACTCAAACCAAGTCATAAACAAATGAGTTGCGATTGTTACGTAAATAATGCCTATACAGTAAATCATTTAGTATTGAGTGATTGCTTTAACTAAACTACCCGTCTCTGTTGATTAATTCAGACAAGTTAATTGATCAAATTTAAACTTAAATACTCTGAAGCTGATTAGACATCCGTAAATACACGTAAATCCCCTGCGCCAATTAGCGTACAGGGGATACGACAGTGCGATCGCTCAACTGGGGGATTGATACTCGCCGGATTTGCCACCCGTCTTACTCAACAGGCGGATGGATTCAATTTGAATAGATTTCTCCAAGGCTTTTGCCATATCGTACAGCGTCAGGGCGGCAACGGAAACGGCTGTCAAGGCTTCCATTTCCACCCCGGTTTCGGCTTTTGTTGTTACCGATGCCTGAATCTGATACCCCGGTAATTGAGCATCCGGTTGGATTTGTATCTCTACTTGGTGTAAAGGTAAGGGATGACACAACGGGATCAGGTTGGCCGTTTGCTTGGCTGCCATAATTCCAGCCAGTCGGGCGGTGGCTAAAACATCTCCTTTTGGCGCATTGCCTGTCTCAATCGCTTGGAATGTCGCCCTTTGCATCCGCACTTGAGCCGCTGCGACGGCTTGGCGGCGGGTAGCGGGTTTGCTGGAAACATCGACCATTTGGGCTTGACCCTGAGAATTTAGATGGCTGAGGGATGATTTTTGGGCAGAGTCTTGCGTCATTGGATAAAGATGTGATATTGTAAGTAATCGGTGAGTCAATCACTCACAGCTAGGGCTTGTAGCTCAGTGGACTAGAGCACGTGGCTACGGACCACGGTGTCGGGGGTTCGAATCCCTCCTAGCCCGTTTGATTGTTTCCATTTAACTTGGTCAGGGGAATTCACTATTTCCCCTGGCTTTTGATTGACACTACATTTTGTTTATCAGGGAAAATGTGGCGTCAAGGCATCCTGCACACACGCCACACCCCACACCCTGCCTACACCTCAAGTCGCTTCTCGGCGTCCTCAGACCCAGTACTTTAAACTAGGATGGGCAAAATACACGCTAACCATGCCGCTGGTGACGATGATAGCTATGCTTGATGGTATCATAGGCGTCCAAATTCCTTGGATAAAGATCACATAAGAGCAGCCATAGAGAACACTTAGCATTCCGGCTACTGCCAAGCCTAATAAGAGAGGGGAACGGAAACGCCAACTGACTAGACCCGCCACCAGAGACCACGCCCCAATCCAAAGATATTCAGCCCACTCGGACCACCACACCAAAAGAGGTCGCTCATCCTTAACTGCACTGATAATTTGACTCGTCATCTGGGCTTGCAGAAATACCCCAGCCGTCTCAGGTCGGTTGCTTTGATTGTAAGGCGTGGCATGAATATCATGAAAGGTTTTATCAACGGTACCAATGAAAACGATACGGTCTTTGACCAACTCAGGTGTTAATTTATTTTCCTCAAGTACCTCTTTTAACGTATAGGTACGCGCAATCGTTTCTACTGAACTCGTAGCCCGATAATTCAGTAACATTTGATAGCCCCCGGCATCAATATTCTGATACCCTCCACTATTGTTTTTTAGGGTCGGGAAAACAACCTGACCAATCTGCAAATCATTATTGGGAGTCAACTCAGCCGTAATGCCCTCCTCTTCTAAGTAACGTAAAGCCATAACTAGACTCAAAGAGTTACTGATTTGACATTCGGATTGCTCAGGAGGTGCTAAACCCAAAAGATGACGACGCACAACGCCATCTGGATCTAACATTACATCACTAAATCCAACTCGTTCGGGTAAGGTGTCTGGAGGGATATCCGGAGGAGGTTGAATTCCGGGATTATCGGTGGTATCTCCCACTTTACAGACGGTTATTAAACGCTTGTCTTGGCGTAAACGATTCGCTAAATCACCATATTGAGGTTCTACCGGAAAATCGCGATAGAGGTCTAAACCAATGACTCGCGGTTGGTATTGGGCTAATTTTTCCAGAAGTTGAGCCAATTTAGCATTCGACAAGGATAACCCTTGCCGTTGGGCAGAGGATTGAGCTTGAACATCACCCCCTGTAATGGTAATCATCAGCAGGCGTGGGTCAGGACTTTCCTGTTGAGGACGGATTTGCATAAAGTGGTCAAACGCCTTCAGTTCCAAAGGCTGTAGCATACCTGTCAAACCAACACCCATTGCCACGCCGACACCGGTTAGACTTGTCAACAGTTGAAGACCCCGAGATTTCCAAGATCTGGGTTCTTTACGCTGTCGTTGCCGTTTGTTGAGGTATAGCAGTTCAAAAATCGGCGCTTTGCCAATGCCCTTTAAGTAGTGATTGCCACGGGGGATAATGGTTAAGTCTGTAATTCCCGCATCGTGAATCAAGTCTGTTGTCACTTCCGACAGCAGAATTTGTCCCCCATGGGCAAGTGAGGAGACCCGAGCCGCGTAGTCAACTTCCTCGCCAATAAAATCATCACCGTCGGGTAAGGGACTCCCGGTGTGCATGCCAATTCTGACTTGTAACGGACCGAGGGGGGTGTCAATGGGTTCACAGGTGTGACTAATTTGCAGTGCTACTGCCCACTGAGCTGCTTGAGACGCATTGGCGAAAACCACAAAGTAAGCGTCACCTTCGGTCTTGACTACACGCCCTCCGTAAGCCACTAAATTCGCTTCAACACGCTGGCGATGGGGTTTGAGAATCGTGTCAAAGTAGAGGCGATTGCGGGTAGTGATGTCATTTCCCTTTAAATATTTTTTGACCGCTGTGGAACTAACTAGGTCTGTGAACACCATGGTTACCACATGGTCAGATACGACAACTTGTTTATCGATTACGGGTTGCATCACAGATCAATCATTCGCTGTTGGGAAGGTAAGCACTAGACGAACCCTGACTGGCTTAACTTACTGTTTACATTACAGTTATCAAGAATTTGAAAATGAGACAGGAGTATTAAGTTAAGTAATGATGAAGACTTTGTAAATGGACAATGAAGACTTTGTAAAGTTTATATACAAGTCCGGCAAATGTTTAAATTGAACCCTGATTGCCGCTTGTCTGGCTTATAATGGTCTGTCTATTGCACCACAAAGACAGATTCAAGTTGGTCAAAAATTATTGATGGCAAGATATAGCGTGTCTAAATCAGTTTTGAAATAATAATCTTTGCTGGGCATATTTGTCAGTCTTGTTTTTTTACTCATCCTTTACTTTAGGTTGGCTAAATAACTGTATAATGGACTACACTAAAAGAAGCGTGTCGGTTTTTACCATTTGCTGACTCCACTATTCCATAGCACCTTTTAAAAGGCAAAATCCGCTTATAGATAATAGCAGATATCAAGAAGAGTTTCAAAAAGATAAATAAAAGTAATGAAAAATGGGTGGAGAGAATTAATCAATGGTTTTTAGGTAACGTTGTGTTTAAGGTTATCTGAGGAGACGACAATGATTTTTCCTGTCAGAAAAATATAAATTAACAATGTAGAGTTTTATAACTAAAATGAGAAATAGTTTGCCATAAGTAGGTCGGTGGAAATAAACTGGACTATGTTAAGTTATGTGAATGTTCCTCAAACTTTTACAAAGGACGTAGCTTGCTTCTCAAGGGCAGCGAGTTCTCCATCGTTAGCTTTTATTGTGTCCACCTACTTACTTACCAGGTTCATCGTTCATCGTCCAAGGCAACTACAGGTAAGAACCAATGAACTATGAACCATGAACCATGAACCCTAGACAAAAACCTCAATCCCGGATTTGCACAGGCATAATCAGGTAGGTCATTTTTAAGCCACCCAGAGGTGTGAGAATCACGGGAGTATTCGCCGCATTCATTTGGAGCTGAATATCTGACGTAGACAGCGCCTTTAAGCCGTCGATTAAGTACTTCACATTAAAGGCAATCTCGATACTTTCACCCGTAACTTGTGCTGATAGGGACTCTCTGGCACTGCCAACATCTTGAGTTTCCACGGTCAGATCAATGGTTTGCGCCTGGGCATCAATATCAAACTTGACGATATTATTCTTCTGATCAGCCAAAACGGCAATTCGTTCAACCGCACTCAGTAATTGACGCCGAGGAATAGCCACCTGACGCTGAAACTGACCGGGGATGAGTTGGCGGTAAGCGGGATATTGTCCCTCTAACGTCCGACTGGTCAAGCGATGATTACCCCCTTGGAAGATAATTTGACCCACCTCAAACTGCAAGGCGACGGTATCGCTTGATTCCGAGAGTCCTAACATCCGTTCAAGTTCCCTTAAGGTTCTAGCGGGTACGGTTAGCTCAAAGGAAGATATGGTATCTTCAGAGGCGGGTTTCTCCTCATTCTCCTCATCCTCTTGGCTTTCCTCACTGGTCGGTTTAGCGTTAAGAGTTTCCACAACCGCTAGTCGGTGACCATCAGTCGCGGCAAATTCCAGACTATCTTCTTGAACCATCAGATGCACCCCGGTCAGCACCTGTTTCGTTTCATCGGCACTGGTGGCAAATAATGATCCGCGCAATCCTTCAATTAAGGCTTCAACTGGGAGTTTAACCACCATTCCATCTTCGATTTGGGGGAGTTCGGGAAAGTCCTCTGAGTTCATTCCTCGCATTTTGTATTGTCCCGATGTCGAGGTTAAGGTGATCGATAGGCTTTCGGTGTCTGCATCACTCTCCGCTTCGGAGAGGGAGTCTTCGAGAGTAATATCTCCCTCTGGCAAACGGGAAACAATGTCATTGAACAGTTTAGCCGGAATCGCGATCGCACCATCCGCTTCGACGTTGGCGTTGAAACTGGTTTGCAGACCTAGACTCAAGTCGAAGGCGGTTAAACTTACTCGCTGATTCTCAGTATCGGCTTCGAGTAACACATTACCCAGTACCGGATGGGTGGGACGTGAGGGAACCGCCCGATTTACGAGAGAAAGATTGGTATTGAGTTCACTTTGGATACAAGTTAGTTTCATAGAAGGAATCGTCAATGTTTGGCACAGCTAGAATTCTCGTCAAGGAGAGTCAGGGAGATTTGAGTTGGACTCTACATGAGGCACAATCGTGGTTCTCTCATCTATCCAGAGGCAACTCTAGCATGGAATTCAGACCTTGGGGAAACTGTGGAAAAACTAGACTCAGATGATTGCCAATTCCTGAATTCTTCGTGTTTTAGGAACGGAGTCCTTGTGGAAAAGGTTGTGGAAAATTGCGGAAATTTTTCCACCGTGTATTTATACTCATCCCATACCCAATACTTCTCGGATAAGCTCTAATTTAATTTTTTCTCTCCCAAGGGCGGGTCAAAATGTTATCTGTCTAACCATGGGTGTCAACTTAAGCCACATTACCCACGATAGGATACTGGGTGTGGGGTATGGGGTGTGGGGTGTGGGGGAAAGCGAGCAATTTTGGGGAGCTATGTATTAAACGGAACCTGTTTGAAAAAAATATTGTGGATGA
>NZ_JAVKEA010000077.1:0-9618 GCF_040221695.1 Coleofasciculus sp. E2-BRE-01
TGGGTAGAAGCCGGGAATAAAAAAGAAGACTTTACCGAAAAGGGAGCCAAAATTGTTATTATATTAGACAACGCCAGCTTTCATAAAAAACAAGAGTATATTAATAAGATTGAATCTGAAATGCCCAATATTCATCTTGAATATTTACCCGAATATAGTCCAGATTATAACTTAATTGAATTAGTCTGGCATTCAACAAAAGAATATATTGCCAATCGGCTGTTTTGAATCCATTGAAGAGTTAGAATCTTTGTTGAATCAACTTTTAAATGAAGACAAGCTAGTTATTAACTGGGGACGTAAACTGAAAAATAAGGGTAATGCTCTTATCACAGTTTAAATGCATAACAGCTTAATGGCATTGGAATTAATAAAAAGATATTCGCCAATATATTTGACCCATTTTTCACCACCAAACCAGTTGGCAATGGCACAGGGTTAGGCTTGTCAATTAGTCACCAGATTATTGTTGACAAACACAAAGGTCAAATCCGTTGTCATTCAACCCCTGGGCAAAGAACAATATTTATTGTCACAATTCCATTAACTATTCTGCCTTACTCTCCGATAAAATATCAAAATAGCCGAGGGTGAAGGATAATGACCAATGAAAAAATTCTTTCCGGAAAAATTCCTAATTTTGATTGTTGATGATAATCCCAATAATTTACAAATTCTTCATGTCATTTTAGAAGCCGAAGGCTACAAAACGATTGTTGTCAGCAACGGACAGGATGCGATTGAGCGTGTACACCTTGATAAGCCTGACTTAATTATTATGGCTTTAACCATGCCCAAGATGAGTGGATTAGAGTTGTGTGACTATCTTAAGTCTCCACCTCCCCTAACCACAAGTCCAATTATCCTGATGCGGACGGTTCGTGAACAAGAGTATTTAATCGAAGCATTTGAGAAAGGCGCAGCCGATACAATTACTCACCCCTTTAATCCAGCAGAAATTCTTGCCCGTGTCCGAACCCATTTAGAATTGAAGCAGACTCAAAAGCAATTGAATCGATTGGTTAAAGAACACGACAAATTAGCGAATTTGTTAAGAAAGTTAGCAATTACTGATCCCCTGACTGGACTCTGGAATCGCCGCCATTTTTTAACGGTTGCCTATCAAGAATTTAATCGAGCCTCTCGTTACAAACGTTTCATGTCTATCCTGATGATTGACATTGACCACTTTAAGCAAATCAATGATGAGTATGGGCATACGATGGGAGATGAAGTGCTTAAGGGTGTGGCAAAAAGCATCGTTGGTTCATTGCGTGAGGCAGATTATTGTGGACGATTTGGCGGTGAAGAGTTTGTCACATTACTTCCTGAAACCGATAGTAATGGGGCGGTGCGTGTCGCTGAACGTTTGAGAAAACGGCTGGAACAAATTACCATAGGGATTGGCGATAAACAGGTGCAAATGACAGTAACCGTTGGTGTAGCTAGTTATCAATTAGACGATGCCAACATCGAGGTAATTATTCAACGAGCGAATAAGGCACTCTATCACGCAAAAAGTCAGGGATACAATCGGGTTGCATTGCATTAGATATTGGAAATAAATGAAAAATAAACATGAACTACCGCACAAATTAATCCAACCCATCCATTTCATCGCCATTCATGGAATTGTAGGGGCGACCCGCCGCAAAAATTAACAGAACCAACCTATCAATGTTATCAAGGCGCCCTGTATTAGGTATCGCAAAACGACAAACGACAACCGACAAACGATAACCAAACCGTGATAATTTATATCCCATCAATTTCATCGCCATTAATAGAATTGTAGGGGCGACCCGCTGCAAAAAATAACAGAACCAACCTATCAATATTATCGGGTCGCCCTGTATTAGGTATCGCCAATTCAAATAAAAATCGGCATGAACCATCACCCAAAATCAACCCATTAAGCGTGACAAAATAAGCACCAGTTTGCCTGTAGTCGTATCCTTTAAGGCGAATGGAATGGCGATGGTGTTTTTGGGGTTCGTAAGGCATAGAACGATAGAGGCGACCCACGGCAAAAATAACCCAACCAACCTATCAATTTTATCAGCATTCATGAAATTGTAGGGGCGACCCGCTGCAAAACATAACAGAACCAATCCATCAATTTTATCGGGTCGCCCTGTATTAGGTTAAGAATGCATCTAACTTCTAGCAGATTTAGAATAGTCGCGGCTGCGGTAAGGATAAAAGAGTTGATTGAAATAGTGATGGTAGATGAATAATATAATCCTGGGCTAATCCTGGATTAGCGAAAGCTATAGCCCAAGACTTAAATATACCCCTGGGAAATTGTACGGCGCAGCAATTTCCAGATAGGGATGATCAGAAAGGATGAATAATATTACCCTACCCAATCCACTTTTGAGATCATTTCCTTCTACCCAGAAGCCAATAGGTAATCATATCGCCTTTACCCTTCACTTTGACGGCACCTCGCTGTTCAAAGATAAACTTGTGCTGTAACTGTTGGTATGTAGTAGCAGTAACTTGAATTTTACCCGGTTCTCCTGATGATTCCATGCGAGAGGCAACATTAACCGCATCTCCCCATAAATCATAGATAAATTTTTTCCTCCCAATCACACCCGCCACGACTGATCCGGTGTTAATCCCAATGCGAATTTCAAACGACTCCCCCTGTTGCACTTGGAACTCATGAATCGCTTGTTGCATATCCAACGCCATCTGCGCGATCGCTGTGGCATGATCGTCTAGGGGACGAGGTAAACCGCCAACAACCATATACGCATCACCAATGGTTTTAATCTTCTCCAACCCATACTGATCTGCTAGCTGGTCAAATGTGGAAAAGATTTGATTCAGCATATTTACCAGTTCAATCGGTTGCAAACGCGCCGATAACGGCGTAAATCCAACAATATCGGCAAAGAGAATCGTCACCTGGTCAAAATGTTCCGCAATCGCCCTCTGATCTTGTTTCAGACGACGGGCAATCAGTTCGGGTAATATATTTAGTAATAACTGCTCAGACTTTTCTTGCTCTAACTGTAACGCCGCCTCTGCCTGCTTGCGATCGGTAATATCACGCGCTACCCAAATAATCGATTGCTCAGAAATTGCCGAAATACTGGCGGCAAACCATACTGTGTTGTCTTCACTTTGTAGACTGTAATCAAAATAGATCGTGTGCTGAGTGGTTAGCGCCTGTTGAATTTTATCTAACCAATCCTGAGCCGTTTCCTCTTGGAAAAGATGTTCGATTGTTTGGTTAATTGGGTCAATGTAAAAGTCATAGAAGCGGGTAGGATTCGTCGGTGCTATTTCAATATTTGCTATTGTATTATCTTGAACATCAATAATTAAAACAATCGCATTCATCGCCTCAAAAAATAGGCGCATTTTGCTTTCCGACGTTCGCAGCTTATTTTCCAGCAATTTACTCTCACTGATATCCCGTGCTGCCCAAATCACGCTATCATGAGACAGGGGTGATAGGTTAGCCGCGAACCAACTATCTCGTCCGGCAACGGTCAACTGATAGTCAATACTAACAGTTTGCTGAGTTAAAAGAGCCTCTTGAATCGCTTGGAGAATAAAATCAGCTTGCTTAACTGGAAACTCTTCGTGTAAGGTTTTACCCACAATTTCGGCTGATGGCTTGTAGTCACTCAGGGGATTCGTGGGGGCAATTTTTAGGCATCGTCCTGAGGCATCAATCACCAGCACCACATCCGTCATCGCGGCGAAAAGGGCTTGCATCTCTGTGACCGCTTTCTTCTGCTGCATCACACTACCTAACTGATTAGTAATAACCGTGACTAGCTCAAAGAAATGATGGTCAGGTGGGTATTTTTTTGCCATAAAAAACACCAGCACAGCTAAGACGTAAACGGATTCTTGAGCAGCGGTTGGTGTCACTATGGGGACGGCAAATGCTGAGTTAAATCCGCATTTAACCGCGAGTTCTAATCTCAGGAAAAGGTCATCTGGAAACGCCGCTAAATCATCAACCCACTCCGGCTGAATTTGATGCCATACTCGTCCAGGTAGTTCTTCATTGGGTAAGATGGTTAAGGCTGCACTGTACTCTCGAAATTGCTCGAATTTTGCGGCGTCTGGAGAATCGATATCTGTACATTTACCATACCAACTATGACTACATTCTAATGCCATACCATCCGTCGCGGGAATCCACACTTCGCCATAACTCCAGCCTGTAATTTCGCAGACTTGATGTAAAGCAACATCCAAGGCGGTCTGAAAATCCGTCGCACTACTAATGGCTTGGCTCATTTTAGCTAGACGTGTTACTTGTTCCTCAGCATGCTTGCGTTCAGTGATGTCGTTAATGATACTGAGTAAGCAGTCTTGTCCACTAAAGTTAATTATATTTGCTGATAATAACCCCGTTTTTACCTGTCCTGACTTGAGACGAAAATTAAATTCATAATTGTGAATGGTTCCCTGAGTTTGTAATTGCTGGATAAAGCGAGTACGATCCTCTGGATGCAGCCAAAACTTCAATTCGACTGTGCTTGTGCCAATCAGTTCGTCTTTTTGATACCCTACCAGGTTAAGTAACCGATCATTGACCGCCAACAAGCGTCCATCAGCTAGGGTGCTGATTGCCATGGCATTGGGAGACAAGCGGAAGGCGAGGGCAAATTGAGCTTCGCCTAAGCCTTCTGTGGCGCTTGGGGGTTGGATGGGCAGATCTAATTCCTCGTTCCTGGGTTCCAAAATACTCAAAGAAGAATGCAACGGCAGGGCAAGGGGGTCAGGTAAAACTTGTATTATATCGCTATTTACTGGGATCGTCGTTTGTCATTCGTCATACTCGCTTTCATCGAGAAGCAAGCTACGTCATTCGTCTTATGTCTTATGCTGATTGTTCATGGTTCATTGTTCATTGGTAATTCTCCTCCCCAGCTTCCCCAGCTTCCCCAGCTTCCCCAGCTTCCCCATCTCCCACAAATCAACCCTTACTTGCCAATACAGAAGCGACTAAAAATCCGGTCAAGTACGGATTCTGTTACTTCCTCTCCCGTAATTTCACCTAAGGCTTGAATCGCGCCACGTAAATCAATTGTCCAAAAATCTAAAGGTAACTGCTGGGAGATGGTGTCTTGTACCTGTTCCAGCGCTATCTTGGCTTGGGTTAAGGCGGCGGCTTGTCGCTGGTTAATCGCTAAATCTAAGTCAGCCGCGTGCAGGGTTCCCGTTTGTACCGCCTCAAGAATCCCTTGTTCTAATGCCTCAATCCCTTCGTTTTTAGTGACTGCGGCTGTAATTACTCGGTCAATACTATCCGGATAGGAGACAGAATCAGCGGGGGCGAGATCGGTTTTATTAATGACTAAAATTAGGGGACGGTGTTTGACTTGGGTATAAATTTCTTGGTCTTCTGAACTCCATCCCGCTGTGGCTTCAATCACCAATACAATTAAATCAGCCGCCTCAGCCGCACGGCGCGATCGCTCAACGCCAATTTTCTCGACTTGATCCACGGTTTCCCGAATTCCGGCGGTATCTAGCACCTGTATGGGAATGCCACCAACGACTAACTGCGACTCTACCACATCACGAGTTGTACCGGGTAAATCAGTAACGATCGCGCGATCGCTACGACTCCAGGCGTTCAATAAACTGGATTTGCCCACATTCGGACGCCCGACAATGGCGACGTTTAAGCCCGTTCGCAATAATTGACCGCGATCGGCGGTGGCGAGAATTTGGTTAATATCCGTTAATACTTGTTGCAGTTGGGAGACGATCCCCGCTTCATCTAAGGGCGGTAAATCTTCCTCAAAGTCGATTCGGGCTTCAATTTCTGCCAAAGTATCTAAACACGTCGCCCGGAGTTGGCGAATCGGTACAGCCAGCTTCCCTTCTATTCCCGCTAATGCAGCTTGGGCGGCGGCGGGGGAACGAGAACCCACTAAGTCAGCGATACTTTCGGCTTGGGTTAAATCTAACCGCCCGTTCAAAAATGCCCGCAGGGTAAACTCTCCCGGTTGGGCTAACCGTGCGCCTAATTCTAGGCATAATTGCAACACCTGCTGCACAGGCATAATCCCGCCGTGACAATGGAACTCGACGACATCTTCACGAGTATAAGAGCGAGGGGATTGCATAATTAAAAGTAGGGCTTCATCCACGATCTGTTGGGTTTGAGGATGACGCACATACCCATAGAGAATGCGGTGAGTCTGCCAAGCTTGACGCCCTGGTGCGTGGAATAGTTGACGGGCGATTTCTAAGGCATTTTCGCCCGACACCCGCACAATCCCCACACTCCCTTGTTGGGGAACTACAGCAGTTGCGATCGCGGCTATTGTTTCACCTTGGACGAACGGTTGAGACATCATTTACTGACCCTACCTTTCTTGTTCCCCCCTTTCAAAGGGGGGCTAGGGGGGATGGGGGCTAGGGGGGATCTCTGATTAAGTAAAGGTTTCAGCCTTAAGTTTACATTAATGTTCATCAAGGGTTCCCTACAGATGGTGGTGTAATGGTAAAACCTGCACCAGTTCTGAGCGTTGATGGCGAGGGAAATTAAGCGATCGCGTAAAATAGTCTTTAACTTTTCCTAACTACTTATGACAGCCGTTACGATTAACCTCAATCCAATTGTTCACTTGAATCAAGAGCAATTTTATCATCTTTGCCGAGTCAATCCCGATGTAAAATTTGAACGTAATGCGAAAGGAGAACTGATCATCGTGTCCCCCACAGGCGGAGAAACGGGAAAACGAAATGCCAAGCTAACCACTCGATTTTGTGTGTGGAATGAGCAAACGAACCTGGGAGAAGTTTTCGACTCTTCCACCTGTTTTCACCTACCCAATGGGGCGAACCGTTCTCCCGATGTGGCTTGGATTCAACAAGAACGATGGGATGCGCTGACAGAGGAACAGAAAGAAAAGTTTCCCCCCATTGCTCCGGATTTTGTTTTGGAGTTAATGTCACCCAGCGATACGTTACCAGAAACCCAAACTAAAATGCAGGAATACATGAATAATCAAGTCAGACTGGGTTGGTTACTCTATCGACCAACTCGTCGGGTTGAAATTTATCGCCAAGGGCAAACGGTAGAAATACTGGAAAATCCGACCCAGTTATCGGGAGAAGATGTTTTACCGGGTTTTATTTTAGATTTACAACTTGTTTGGAATTAAACCCTAAAAAAGTAGAAATTTTCTAGTGGAACGTTTGTTAATTGTAGGGGCGGGTTTAGCCGTTTAATTTTGCTATCGACCGATAACCTCAAAGACAAAACCCGCCCTTCGCCACTATTTGATCGTGTGTATTACAGGACAAAATCAGATTACAGCGTCAACGATTGCGGATTGGTTTCAATCAACTTCGCCAAATCTTGTAGGAATGCTGCTGCATCAGCACCGTAAACAATCCGGTGATCACAGGTCATATTCACCTGCATCTGATTCCGTACACCCATCATGCCATCCGTTGTCGCCACCACTTGCGGACGTGATGCGCCAATCGCTAGGATTGCCCCTTGTCCCGGCGGTAAAATCGCATCAAAACGGTCAACGCCATACATTCCCAAATTCGAGATCGTAAACGTACCGGAACTATATTCCTCCGGTTGCAACTGCTTGCGTCGGGAGCGTTCAACCAACCCTTTCCAGGTGCGAGACAAGGAATAAATATCCACCTCATCGGCTTTTTGTAAGGTTGGTGTAATCAGTCCCCCATCTGCCATTGCCACAGCGACAGCCACATTGACGCCAGCGTGATACTGAATCCCCTTTTCCGTGTAACAAGCATTGATCGTGGGATGTTGTTTCAATGTCACAGCGACGGCTTTCGCTAATAGGGCGGTCATTGTCACGCCCTTAGGTTTAATTTGTTTATACAGCTTATCCAGTTCATCAGTCGTGATAGTATACCCTACCCGGAAGGATGGCACCTGAAGACTTGCCACCATATTCCGCACCACAGCATTTTGCAGGGTGTTGAAGGGAACCACTTCACCGAGGGGGACAGAAATAGGTGTCGTGGGTGTAGCTGTCGGTTGAGCCGCAGGCTGAGATGGTGCCTGTTGCGGTGCAGCAGCGGGTTCAGGTTGGGTCGTTTTTCCAGCAGCAGCTTCCACATCTTCTGCCACAATGCGTCCATGAGGACCACTACCCGTCAACGTGTCGAGTTCAACCTTCAACTCCCTGGCTAATTTCTTCGCCCTAGGAGAGGCGACAGTGCGTCCATTGCGACGACTAGGGGTATCTTGCGCTTGGGGGGCGGCTGAGACAGTAGCAGGTTCAGGTTCAGGTTTTGGCGTTTGATCTGTTGGCGTTTGATCAGACGGAGTACTGGCTGGGGCTGAGGCGGAACTGGATTGGGAGGCTTGTTGTTTAGCCGTCTCAATTTCGTCAGGAGTTTCGGCTAGTAGGGCAATTGCCTCCCCGACAGGTACGGTTTCACCTGCGGGTACAGTAATGACGGCTAGATAGCCCTCATAGAACGACTCCACATCCATATCCGCCTTGTCAGACTCAACCACTACCACGGTTTCGCCTTTCTCTATTTTGTCGCCTGGGGATTTCACCCAAGAGACAATTTTACCTTCGGTCATGGTGGAGCTAAGGGCGGGCATGAAAACTTCGTTGATCATGAGGTGGTATTCCCTATGAACTAGGCGTTAAATAACAATAGCATTTGCCAGATCGCATTTTAGCGTGATGACGGGTTCTCAAACTGTAAAGGTCGAAAATAGGGAACACCTCGGCTTACCTCGACTTACCTCGGCTTCGCTCGGTAACACGCTCGGTAACACGCTCGGTGTGTAACAGGGAACAGGAAATAGGGGTTACCCGCCCGCCCCTAAATCTGGGTGCTTCTCCATACCAACCTACAATAGAATTAGCCGCTTACATAGAAAGCTGATGGATTGGATGGTCAAATCGGGCAAAATTTCTTTGGTGAGTCTCGCTGGTATGGTAATCCTGCTGATGGCTTGTACCAGTAATCCCCCAGAAGCGACAATCACAGACACTAATCCTTCACCTGACAAAACGATTTCCTCATCGACTGAGCCATCCCCCGATTCTCCCAGTAATTCAACTCCCCAGCAAAATTTTTCATCGCCTCAGACGCCAGCAGCTAACCGGGAAAACTATCGTTCTATTGATCTATCCCAACAGACAGATAGGACGAGTTTAACCGGTAGCAATCCAAACGCGATCGCACTCTCGGCTTTTGGTAATAGCGACTCTAACACGGATTCAGCCAGCGTGGATGTTTCTTATCCTAAACCGGATCAGGCAATTGTTATTCTGACTCAGACTGGATTAAAGGATGATTCGGTTAGAGGTATCCGATATCGTGTTGAGTTTCAGAAAAATTCCTCGGCTCAAGCGAATGAACAATGGCAGATGATTTGGGCAGGATCTCAGTTCAAATGTTACCCTGAGCGCGGTCATCAAGACTGGTCACCTGAACTTTGTTTGTGAGCGGGTTTTCTGGGCGCACGTTGGTAAAGGGCGCACGTCGGTCATGGGTGTCAACTTAAGCCACATTACCCACGATAGGATACTGGGTGTGGGGTATGGGGTGTGGGGTGTGGGGGAAAGCGAGCAATGTTGGGGAGCTATGTATTAAACGGAACCTGTTTGAAAAAAA
>NZ_JAVKEA010000078.1:0-46159 GCF_040221695.1 Coleofasciculus sp. E2-BRE-01
ACACCCCACACCCCATACCCCACACCCAGTATCCTATCGTGGGTAATGTGGCTTAAGTTGACACCCAAGCACGTCGGTGCGCCCCTACGGGTTAATCATCACTCAACAGCACTCTGACAATCTATCGGATTTTCCCAACCCGTAATAGGCGTAACATTAGGCGCTTGGGCGGAGAGAACTATTGTTACATCGGGTAACTTTATCCAGCCTTGTGCTTCAATTATTGTCCTTGAACTCCTCTGGCTTACGGGTTCAATTTTTGCCGGAGAGTTATCACTACTGGGAGTCAATGGACGTAAATCTTCCCACACGTTATATGTTCCCGTTACTTGAGAAATTGTGGGCGGAACTCCGCCGCGTCCACTGATGATAAAATGGCTGGGAGTTTGGTCAGAACGCCCTTGACAGAAATTGACAAACTCTGGGGGAGAAGCTGGGGGAGGTAATTGAACTAATCCAGCGTTGGGGTCAATTTCTAAGGTGTTGAGTTCCACAACTCCTTGTTCGCCAAATTCGGAACTGGCGGTAATATCAGAAAGGGGCGTCAGGCGAGGGCGAAATTCGAGTCCATAAATTTTGTTGGCGGTGATATCAACTCTCCCTCCATTACCCAAGAAGGCGTTGGCGGTAATATCGCTATTTTCCCAGGGAAGACCGACAATAAAGGGAGAATTAATCCGGATATTGCCCCCATTTCCGCCAGCTTGGGCAGTTCCGGCGGTGGTGGAAATTGAACTGTTATGGCGCAGGAGTAGTATATCGTTAACGTTGAGGGTAATATTGCCACCCTCAGTTGATTCCGTTTCAGCAATAATTAATCCTTGGTTTTCCAGAAAGATATTGTCGGCTGTGATTTGTATGTTTCCTGCATTCCCTGTTGCTTGGGGACTAATCGATATATCAGACGCACCAGTTATATCGGCAATTTCATCGGTTTTCGCTCTATCCAAACGCCCAGTAGGAATTCTATTATCTACCGCATTACCCGCCGCTACGGTTATTTTTGCCCCATCCCGAACGCTCAAATTTTGGGTATGATTTATGGTTAAATTTCCTGCATCCCCATCCCCAAATGCTTGAGCATACAACCCACTGGGAAATCCTTCTCGTGAAGTTCCACTCAGTTCAATGGATTCCGAATCACGGATGATTAAATTACCACTCTCACCGTCAGCAAATGTGGAAACGGATACGGCGGCACCATCTCGCACAATTAAGCGTCCTCGCTCAATAATTAAGTCTCCCGCATTACCACTACTAATCGTATCTGTAGAAAGTCCACTGGGAAATCCATCAGGTGCTGTACCGCTTAATTCAATAAACTCAGAAGCATTTACAATCAAATTCCCCCCATCACCTGCACCAGCCGTTGAAGCCGAAATCACTCCCCCATCTCGGACAATTAATCGTCCTGTTTTGATGGTTAAATCCCCAGCAGGTTCAGTTCCTGCGGTAGCGGTGGATAAGGTACTCAGAGATAGATTTTCGTCATTTGACGTTCCAATAATTTCAACAGATTCTTGGGCATTTACTGTTAGATTCCCACCTTGACCTACTTTATCTGTTCCAGTAATGATGCCAGCGCCATTGGTGATAAATATTGACCGAGCGGATAGGTTAACATCTCCTCCTCTACCTGAAACAAAGGTATCGCTGCGGACGAGTGTGTTACCATCTATAGAAATGACTCCATCACGGCTGGTAATGTTGATATTGCCCCCGAATGCATCACCAGAAGAGGTAATATTACCTACTTTGATATTACCATCAGCTTCGAGAGTAATGTCTCCTCCATTAGTACCAGAGAAGGCGTCGAGATCCCCTGCGGTAGTATCAATTACACCACCACTTTCCAGCGTAAGAGTTCCGCCATTTGTTTTAATTAAGCCGTTGATTGTGATATTACTACTTGCATCTAAAATAACGGGTCCCCCTGGAGTGGTAAGATTTTCTGCTGTAATGGTTCCAGGTGATATTTCTGTAGAAGAGGTGACTATTGGCTGCACTGAAACCCTCACATTATCTATTCCCCAACTCTCATCCTGAATACCTGTGTATCCTGGAAGAGCAGACGCAAAGTTGAGCTGAAGTACATCATTATTATGAAGAAAAGGAAAGCTAAATCGATAAACTGAATCAATTGAAAAATATCCGAGTTCATCCTTGACAGATCCTGTTCCGCCAGGATATTGACCACCGGGAAACTCACCAGGATAGGCTTGATCACGCGGAAAGTTTGGTTCAGGATTGCCAAATGTTGTGTGTAATAGCGTTTGACCACCAGTAATACTTAACTCCCAAATGTCCGGTCCAATTATCAAACCATCACAACAAACTTCGGCGTTACCATCCCATGATTGGATAAGAAATAGATCGAAAGACACTGTGGCTTGGCTGTGTGGTGGCAGATTATCGAGTGTCAAAGTCGCAGCATCGTTGCCGCTAAATCGTCCCAAAAATCTACGGTTTCCTTTCGGTGTGATATCCGTTGATGTATTTGACCATACATCAGAAATTTCGGTTTCAAAATCATCACTATAAACAGGAATCAATGTCGTTGGCGGATGTTTTAACTCATCTACCCCGGCTCGTAAAATTAAAGCAGGACGACTTATCAACGTATCGACATCTGGATCGTTCGGATAGTCTTCAGGTTTCAATGTCGTATCTTCACCCGTAATCCGAATATTTCCTGTTGTGATACTTCCTCTTGCCTCAACCTTCAGCGAAACTCCTGTATAATCCCCCAAAACCACATCCCCTTCGGAACTAATAATCGGGTCATATAAACTGATAAAATTCCCCGGTTCTCCCGCTAAATTCAGAATTGCAAACTGACCCCCACTGGCAAAATGAGCATCCCCTGAAATGACCCCATCACTAATTAAACTCAAATCCCTACCACTTTGAAACGGCGTTCCTGGATGATTCAATGCCAAAATATCAATGCTTTGATTTCCTTGAATATAAAGATTCCCCCCTGCATGGGCAATAAACGGATTCTCTACACTATCCCGCACCCGCACCGTATCCCCCGCCAACAGGATTAAATCCCCAGCCGTGACTAACTGACTCTCCTCTAAAATTAAGTTATTATTCGCCAATAAAACAGCCGACTGCGCCAACCCATCCCGCACCGTTGCATCCCCATTTACGGCGGCTATCTCCAAATGTCCGGCGGGCGCGGCTAATTGTCCGATACTGCTAATTGTTCCGCCAACTAAAGTTAAATCTTCCCCAACTTCTAGACTTCCAGAATTAGTAATCGCGGCTGGATTCTGATTTCCATATTGCAACCCCAAAGGCACATTAATGGTTAACAATGGCGGTGCTTCTGGATTAGTCGCACTAAAGATAGTGCCATTCTCAAATACCACCCCATTGGCGGTACTCCCGACAAAGGAACCCCGGATGTCTAATTGAGCATTTTCGCCAAAGAGTATTCCATTAGGATTGATCAAAAATAAATCAGCCGCACCGTTGACGCCTAATGTCCCCAAAATGTCAGAGGGATCAGTTCCGGTGACGCGACTAAAAATGGCTTCAATTCCGTCAGGGTTGGCAAAATAAACCCGTTGTCCTTCGTTAATATTAAATTCTAAAAAACTATGAAATAAGGCGGAACCTCGGCTAGCGCCATCCTGAATTAAATCGGCGGTTACTCCATCGATAACCACCCCATTGGGTAGGATTGAGGAACCTTCAGCGCCTAATGTGGAATCGGGTGTAATCTGGGCGAGGACAGGGTTACAGGGGATGAAGAGGAGGGGAGCGATCGCACTCCAATATCCTAAACGCTTTAAGCCTTGATTGATAGTCATCATAGCACCCTCTTAGATTTGAAATTTAGGTAATTCCCAACCTGATATTTATTTTATTGTGTCCTGTGTCCTGTTTGTAGGGGCGCAAAGGCTTGCGCCCTCGCTATCGTTACCGGGAAATCCATTAATTTTATCGACTCGCCCTCATCATTGGTTCACCTGTTGCTAAGGATAACTCGGTGGGTTACGGCGGATAGTTAATTCAAGGGTTTGTTTTGTCTATTTATTACCGCCTAACCCACCCTACGGATTCCGGTTGATCTGGGTCTATAGGACGGCACATTTTTCCATGATATAAAGCTACCTAAAATTACCAAAAAAGTCAAGCATTGACTCTATTTTTTGAGTAATTAGAGGAGGACAAGGGGCAGTGAGGAAATAAGCGCCGAAATACCTACAGTTGAAAATGATCATCTCGGCGCTATCGCTCAAATTTCCAACCCGAGTTTCTAAACAACAACAAAGTCATTGCTCGTCAAATTCAGTCCAGAAGAGAGGGTAGCGAACTGCACTTGTCCCGATATACCCGTACCATCCACATCAAAGAACAGCCCTCCTGTAAAAGAGTTATAAATAAAGCGATCGCTCGTATCAGATGCCGCAGAACCAATGGTAAAGTAATTGGAATCTAGGATACCCAAGTTGAGTCCACCGCCAAAGCCACTGGCAGACACCTGAATCTTATCGCCCTGGACTCGGCTAAAGTCAGTAATGGTGTCAATTCCTTCGCTGCGGAAATTGAAGGCAAATTTATCAGCATCAGACCCACCCGTTAGGGTATCATTACCAAAGCCACCGACTAGCGTATCGTTGCCTGACCAGCCGGATAAGTAGTCGTTACCAGAACTACCAGCGAGGGTATCGTCACCTGTACTTCCATACATGCGGTCATTTCCTGTGCCACCCGATAGATAATCGTTACCAGCATTACCATACAGGTAATCATTGCCGGAACTGCCCCACAGGTAGTTATTGGAACTATTACCACTGATACTATTGTTGAGGCTATTGCCGTAGCCGTAGTAAGCGCTACCAGTCAGGGTTAAGTTCTCTAGATTGTTCCCCAAGCTATAACTGACAGAAGAAGAGACTCGATCAATTCCCTGATTAGCGTATTCAGTAACCCCATCGCCAGTGCTATTGACTTCGAAGCGGTCATTTCCTGTACCGCCATACATCTGGTCATTTCCTGTGCCACCATCAAGATAGTCGTTACCCGAACCACCACTAAGAGTGTCATTTCCAGCATTACCATACATCTGGTCATTTCCTGCGCCACCATTGAGATAGTCGTTACCATCTCCACCAGTGAGAGTATCTTTTCCCGTACTGCCATATATCCAGTCACTTCCTGTACCACCATCAAGATAGTCGTTACCCGAACTACCACCAAGAGTGTCATTTCCAGCATTACCATACAGATAATCATCACCGGAACTACTCCACAGGTAGTTATTGGAACTATTACCACTGATACTATTGTTGAGGCTATTGCCGTAGCCGTAGTAAGCACGACCAGTCAGGGTTAAGTTCTCTAGATTGTCTCCCAAGCTATAACTGATGGAAGAAGAGACTCGATCAATTCCCTGATTGGTGTATTCAGTAACTACATCGCCAGTGCTATTGACTACGAAGCGGTCATTTCCTGTACCGCCATACATCTGGTCATTTCCTGTGCCACCATTGAGATAGTCGTTACCCGCACCACCAATGAGGGTATCATTTCCCGTACTGCCATACATCTGGTCATTTCCTGTGCCACCACTGAGATAGTCATTTCTCGAACCCCCACCCAGGGTATCCTTGCCACTATTACCGTACAGGTAATCATTGCCACCACTGCCACTGAGATAGTCATTTCCCTGGGCACCACGCAGAACATTTTTGGAACTATTACCATAAATCTTGTCATTACTCGAACTACCGATCGCATTTTCAATGATGGCATCATACGCGATCGCAGTTCCGAATCTAGAGGTATAGTAGAGTTTGTTTGTGGTATCCCGACGATCTTCAGTCCTATAGGATGTGGCATTATAGGCATTCTGACTAGTTAGCATCCCCCCTTCCTTCAAGTCGAAGCGATAGCCCGAAGTACTAAACGCCAGACGGGAGAAATTCAAGGTATCGGTACCCCCACTATCCCAAATGCTTAACTTCATGGGTGTGGTTGCACTACCCCGATATTGACGGCCATCTGAATAGCCATACACTGTGTCGAAGGAGTAGGTTGTATTTCCGGCGTTATGACTCCTAGCGCCATACAGATGCTGCAATGCCTTGATATCGAACGGCATGGGAGTGGCGGCTGAGTTGCCAGTAAAGTTATACGTCATCACCGTATTGGTGGTGTTATCCTCGCCATAAGGTAGGAATGGAGCAGTATCTGAGTCACCATAGTTGCCAGGGTGTTTCAAACCAAGGGCATGTAAGGTTTCGTGAATCAGCGACATGAAACCATGAGTCCCTAGACCGCCCCGAAAACCGTTAGTATTAGAGCTGTGATCCTGGGCAGGATTCAAATGCACATCACCGTCAATCGCTGAACTCGATGGGTAATAAGCATGGGCATAATCGGCTTCACTGGAAAACATATAACGGATTTGCCCATAGTTATTTCCGGCATCTGACACTTCAACAAAATTGACATTAATCAGCGGTTCGATATAGTTTTCCAGGATATTTCGGACTGTGTTTTTTATGGGATTACTCAGCTCCGAGATAGTTCCATTCCCGTAATACGACCCACCATCAAAGAAGCTGTAAGTAATCGTGCTACTGTTCCACTTATGTCCAGACAACAAAGCCTTAATATTCACAGACATGGTTTTTATCCTCTCAAGAATTGTTGCGTAATGTTGCTAATGATTCGGAACTAAACGTTGAGCGCTTAAGCTCTAAACTCGGCAAGTTGGGTAATCTATGATTCTTCGTCATTCAAATTGTCTGACTGTCGCTACCCAAATCTTTATATCTCTGGTTCAGTTGGACTTATGCAGTTTGACTGACTTGTTGGCAATATTTTCGGTTAGGCTGATGAAATGACATAATCCGTTGCCTCTGGGATACAGATTAGTGTTGGCGTGCGATCGCGCCCCAATAGCCTAAACGCTGGAATCCTGTAATTCTTTAACCCTGTAGGGGCAAGTCGCTGCACTATCTTCAGGGGAAATCCATTAATTTTATCGACTCGCTCCCCTATCGTTCAGGGGAAATCCATTACTTGTGTTGAGAAACCTTCATCGTTAGTTCACCCGTTGCAAAGGATAACTCGGTGGGTTACGCCGGATATTTATTTAATTAAATGGTTTGTTTTGTCAATTGAGTACCGCCTAACCCACCCTACGGGGTATGATAAATTACGGTGAATTGGGGTCTATAGGACGGCACATTTTTCCATGGTATAAAAGTACCTGAAATGACCGCAAAAGTCAAGCGCTAATTCTATTTGCCGATAACGCAGCAGTTAATCAGACATAATTTTTTAAATTAAAGAACAGATGGCTTCTCCAAAGGCAACTCTGGTACCCCCTTCATCGGCTGGCGTTCCGGCGCTGTTTATGGATTTGTGGCGACATCGCTGGATTCTGGCAAAAGACAAAATTTTATAAGTTTACGCCAATTAATTCATCCGCCAACCCTTCACAAACCCGGAATTGAAAATAAAATGAAACCTAAGACAACCCCTGAACTCATCTAATTCAGACTGATTCAACGATGCAATTAAGCTCAATTAACCTCCCCAACTATTTAATCCGACTGGGGCTATGTCCCCCAGAAAACCAAAATCAGCTCATTATTAAACCCGTTGCGGCGAAAAACTTTAACCTCTTAGTCACCTTACCCGACGGGAAAAAACTCTTAGTTAAGCAAGAACGGTATAATCAGGACGGGAAAACAGCCGGAGAATTTGGGCAAGAATGGCGCATTCAGGAATTTTTACAGCACTTTCCTGAACTCGCTACCCTTCACCCCTATCTACCCCAGGTACTGCATTTTGATCCAGGGGAATCAATCATCATATTCCGCTACTTAGACGAGTACCGCGACGTAATGGAATTCTACACCGAAGAGACAATCTTCCCGAGTGCGATCGCATCGTCTATTGGCACCACCCTGGCGGCTATTCATCGCGCCACGTTTAACCGGGACGACTATCGGCACTTTTTCTCACAACAGTCTCACTCTCTCCCCGCAACTGTACCCAACCTGATTGGCGGATTAGAACGAATCACTCCAGACATCTTTGGGCTGGTTCCCGTGGATGGACTCAAATTCTTTGCCCTCTATCAACGATACGACAGTTTAGGAAACGCGATCGCAGAATTAGGCAAAACCGTCACCCCCAGTTGTCTCACCCACAATGACCTGAAACTCAATAATATCCTGCTTTCCAACCACTGGGAACAATCGCGCGATCGCAGTGTACGATTGATTGACTGGGAACGTTCTCATTGGGGAGATCCAGCCTTTGATTTAGGCACTCTCATCGCTAGCTATATCCAAATTTGGCTGGATAGTTTGGTGATTAGCAACGCCCTGAGTATCGAAGAATCCTTGCGGTTAGCCACAACTCCCCTCGACCAACTGCAACCCTCAATTGCCAGCTTAACCCAAGCCTATTTCCACAGCTTCCCGGAAATTTTAACACACCGCCCCACCCTCTTACTCCAAATCATCCAATTTGCAGGTTTAGCCTTAATTCAACAAATTCAGGCAATGATTCAGTATCAGAAATCCTTTGGAAACTCAGGAATCGCCATGCTGCAAGTTGCCAAAACCTTACTCTGTCGTCCCCAACAATCTATTCCCACTATTTTCGGCATGGAAGGGGGAGAATTCAAAGCCTCTCTCCTCGCAGGAGAGAGGTTTGGATAGAGGTTTTCTAGATCCCGTGAAAAGTAAGTCTTGTTCTCTGCGTTAAAAAAATAAAATCATGCAACTCCTAAACATCCCCACCCAACAACCCACCAATTCCCTCCTCAACACCTTACAAGACATCGCCAACACCATAGAACTCCAAGCCAACTTTTCCATCCATCATCCCAACTACAAACCCTTTGAACTCCCCGAAGAAATAATTAACCGTCTCCAGAAAATGCCCTCAGACATCCAACAACGCTACTGGAGTCTGCAACTGCGTGGCTTTCTCTATGGGATCTACTATAATCAATCCCTAGAAAGGAGCCTCGCCCTGAATACCGATAACTCAGCCTTACCCCTCGACCTAGAAAACAATACCCTTTTAGGATTAGACTTAAACTTCTATCAACAGTTGCACGATCACAATCAGGGAACCGGTTACTTTGACCCCGGTTGGTTTGTTCTCAAACAGGAAACCGATAACACAATTGTCGTCAGCAAAGGCAGTTTAAAGCTGCATATTAAACCCCAACGCCATCTCCACCCCAACCAACCAGCCGCTATTGGGGATACCGTAGCGATTCGGATGCCCAAAAACCTGATCCAAAACGGATTTTACATGGCAGTGAGTAACGCCGGAACCCAGAGTGAACCCACCATAGATCATCCCTCAGAAACCGTGCGAATTTACTTTAACCTCACCCCAGACGGGGCGGTTTCTGTCATGGATAGCCTAACCCAGAAGTTTAACGCGATCAACCTACCCTTTACCTTTAAAGTCCTGTATAACCCCGCCGACTACGGACGTTACGATTCAGGGGTTTTCTACTTCGATAAATCCAATTACCCCACGGTTCGCCAAGTGCTTCAGGTTATCTATGCGGAAAATCAAGCCCATTTTAAACCACAAGTTCCCCTATTTACCAAAGTCCTCGCCCCCGGATTAGGGTTAGCTGAAGAACCCGATACCAAGTTTGGCACACAAGAAAGTTTTGGCATGAACCGCTGTCAACTGGTTACCAATGGGTTACTAGAAGCTTGGCAAAACGGCGATAACTCCCCAGACGGGCGGATGCAGGCAATTCTCCAACAGTTTTCTCTGTTTGGAATTGACATCAACCGTGCCTATCTCAATGCCAATTCAGACGATAATTATACCTCTTTCCTGGGTTCGTAGTAGGCACTTTAGTGCCATAAGCGAAGACAGCGCTTACTACAAACTAGCGCCATTCCTCTTAACATCATGCAAATCACAGACATTGCTCCCTCAGTTATCAAACCCGCCGTTAAAATTCCTGATTTTCCCGAATCTGACTTTTCATTTTACCGCCCCTTAGGACGGACTGATTTAACCGTTAGTTGTTTAGGATTAGGTGGGGGTGGTGGAATTTCGAGCCAGGATACACTCTACGCCTTTGACCAAGGAATTAACTACTTTTTCTACTCCAGCGACTTACACCACCATATTTATAGTTCCATGGCGGATGCTTTGCATCAATTATGTGGGCGAAAATCATCAGTGCGGGAGAACGTGGTACTGGCAACAGTGACATATATGAAGAATCCCGAAGTCGCACTGGCGGCTTTATTGGATCAGTTTGTGGAACTGAAAATCGACTATATCGATGTATTGTTCTGGGGATGGATTGGTGCGAATGATGGGCAATCGTTTAAAGATTGCTTGCAGCTTTCCCCCGATTTACGGGGTAAAAATTCCGTTTATCAGCGCACAATTGAACGATTTTTCGGCACATCGGAACGGCTGAAGAAAATGGGGGCGGTGCGGTATATTGGCGCATCCTTCCACGATATGAACCTGGCGCAACAGTGGTCAACGAGTCCCTTATTAGATGTCGTCATGGTGAGACATAATCTGGCACACCGTTCTGCCCAAAATCAGGTCTTTAATCGCTTAGATATCCGAGATCGTAACCGTCCAGGCGTTGTTACCTTTAAGTCTACCGGGTCTCATTCTGGTGCGCTTTGGGATGTGCCTGCGGGGTTACCGGAAGGATGTTGGCAACCGTCTGTACCCGATTTATATCGCTATTCGTTGAGTCAGAACTGTGTTGATGTTTGTTTGACCGGATTGCGGTGTCGGGAGGAAGTTGATGCGGCGATATCCGGTGTGCAAAAGGGCAAGTTAACCCCTGAAGAAATTGATTATCTCAATCTTTATGGGGATTTACATCGCCATCGGCTTTCTATCTCCGATATTTCACCAGAACGCTTGATTTATCGAGATTAAGTTTACCCAGTAGAGATGTTCCGTCGGAATGTCTGTACAGAGTCAATTGTAGGGGCGGGTTTAGCCGTTTAATTGGGGGATCTCCCGATAACCTTTCCACAAAACCCGCCCTTGGTCAAAAACGCAATTAAACATTGTTATTACCGAGGAAAATCATGCCAGAAACACTCGAACAATTCACATTACCCGAAGTTACTCCAGCAACAGATAAAGATATCCTTGCCTATTTACGCCATTCTTACCACATCGCCGAAATTGCAGCAGCGGCGGAACAGAATGCGTTAATTGTGGCGGTTTGTCAGCAATTAGGGATTACGGTATCTGAGGAAGAGTTACAAGCGGCGGGGGATGCATTTCGCCAGGAGAACAAACTGCTGGGAACATCGGAAACCTTAGCCTGGTTAGCACAGCAGCGCATTTCTGTGGAAGATTGGTCTCAGGGAGTGCGGATATCGCTGCTGAGGCAGAAGTTGAAGGAACATCTGTTTGGTGAGGCGATTGATAGTCATTATATGAGCGATCGCGACAATTATAAACGGGTGGCGCTGTCTCAGATTCTGGTACGGGATTTGACAGAGGCGGTGAAAATTACCCAGGCGCTTCGTGAGGGGAAGGTGTCGTTTTGTGTCTTAGCGTTGGAACACTCGAAGGGGAAGCAGTCTCAGGAAAATGGCGGTTTTGTCGGGGTGCGATTTTTGGCAGAATTGCTACCGGAGATTGCCCAGGCTGTCTCTGAGGCTGTGGAGGGTGAGGTACTTGATCCGGTTCAAACGAAGTTAGGGTATCACATTCTTCGAGTTGAGAAGTGGTTTCCGGCGGAGTTGGCTGAAGTCAGGGAACAGGTGTTGGAGTCTCTGTTTCAGGGTTGGTTACAGGCGGGATATCAGTCTAATCCTCATGCCTAAGTGCATCAATGAGATAGTCTAGCTTTTGAACTCAGAGTTCCAGAATAACTATTAAAACTGAATGCCAGTCTCTAATTCGTTCAGAGGCTGGTATTTTGTATGTCGGTCAATAAAATGATAAGCTGCCACATCATACTTTTTAAAATTTAAATATGATCAATTATGTCTGTTTATTTACGGTCAATTTAAATATACAAGCATCCTTTTGAATAATTGTGTATAAAAATAATTATTTTTATGTCTTTTTATCATCGCTAAATACCTTGTTTTTTTTAGGTAGGTGTTTTATCTTTTATTTGAAGGCAACAAATGCGAAGTAATCAACTAATGGCTTCAATCAAAATTACCAGTTTAAATATGACTGGTTCCGATCTGTTCATTGATAGCGAAAGTTACTTGAATGAATTAACGGATGAAGACATGAACAAAACTAAAGGAGGGATCATTATTACTTTTGCAATTTTAGCGGCAAGCTACTACTACGGCTACCAACAGGGCTGTTAAATTCAGTCTAGCACTAATAGACGCAATTAAACTCACGTAAACTTTGTTTGGAG
Organism: Coleofasciculus sp. E2-BRE-01; assembly: GCF_040221695.1. NCBI lineage: Bacteria > Bacillati > Cyanobacteriota > Cyanophyceae > Coleofasciculales > Coleofasciculaceae > Coleofasciculus > Coleofasciculus sp. E2-BRE-01. The sequence goes on from NZ_JAVKEA010000078.1 coordinate 12,395, forward strand.
GATAAACTGTTCAATGAGTAGTCTCAAAATTTCTGATTTGAATCCGGCTGGTTCTGAGCTATTATTAGATTCAGAAAGCTATCTTAATGAATTGACAAATGAAGAACTTAACTTAACTCATGGTGGTTCTTCTGTAATTTGCTCAATGGCTGCTATCACTGCTATCGCTCAATTTAGCTATCAACTTGGGCGGGATGCACGGCGTCGTCAAGAACACAAGAATGGTAATGTATGTTACCCATAGCCTAAGGTATTGATCGATCAAACGAAAACTACAATTGGAGGAAGTTAGCCAATGGCTACGATTAAAATCTCTAACCTGCACCAGACGGGTGGTGAACTGTTTCACGATTCGGAGAGCTATCTCAATGAGATAACAGATGACGAAATGAATTTAACTGTTGGAGGAGGAACTTGGTATTGGAAGGCAGTTAGCTTTGTGACCAAACTAACACCCAGATTAATAGCTTAAACTTCACCGCAATCCTTAAGGTTTGTGGTAATCAACACGCCCCAATTTGTAGAGACGTAGCATGCTACGTCTCTACAATGGTAAAGGAAAAGAGGGTGATCAGATTAGATGCAATTATTATGAAGAGGTAAGAATTTGATCGCCGAAACTATCAGACTGTCGAGCGACAGCCAAACGCTCTTTGTAAAACTCATCTAATGAGGCGCAAAACCTACCTGATTGCAACTGAATCCCTAAAGCATCAATGACAGCTAGAAAATCCAGAAAGGTAGCATTGTTATAGTTTTCCTCTTCATAAGCTTTGATTTGGTCTTCCGTGCGATCGCACAAATCTGCCAGTTCCTTTTGTGTCAGTTTAAAAGCAATTCTGGCTTTAATTAAAAGCGTTGATAGTTTGTTGATGTCATCAAGATCAAGAATGACTGGCTGATTCGGATCATGGGAAATTAGGGTTTCATATTCGGCAAGTTCATCCTGAAGAGTCTTTAGCTGACTGTGGTAAGAGTCTTGGAGGAGTTGCCATCCATCGGGATCGTTCTGTCTCTTTTCTTCATTTTGACGCACGGTTACGATGGATCGCGCAAATTTCTCTGCCCATTTTTTTGTTACCTGATACTCGTGTTCGTTCTTAATCATGGTTCCCACCTTCGTAAATCAATAGCAACGATTCCTTTTGGATTTTCACCTCGATCACGCTGAAAAAACTCTATTGACATTGTACCCTCATCACTAATTAGCTGATCGGATGGTAAAATATCACCCCTATACTTAGCCTTTTGCATGTCACGGTCGTAAAAATTGAGTAAGGTTGGCGCATGGGTTCTCAAATAATCGATATCAACCTCTTCTCTATCCCAACAGGCATCAAAGTCATTCGGGTTGGGTTCGCTGGTAACAAAGCTCCCATTAATATAGATAGCACAACAGCCAGCGGCTTTTAATTGTTCCATTGCCAGAAGCAGTCCTTGAATCATACGGACTCGTTTAGGGGTAATGCCATATCGCTCTTCAAATTCTGACCACTCAGCCCAGTGTATTCCTGGTGGCAGGTTACCGTTTTCATCAAAAGGGGGTATCATTTCTATAGTATGTAAACACAACTCATTAACTGAGTTCAAAGCATACCATTGTGTCGGTAATATTATACAAAGCTTTAAAAATCTAATGTAAGGATACCTTATTGTTACAAAACGGATAAGAATAAAGTTATCATTATCTATCAAAACGCCCCAATTTGTAGAGACGTAGCATGCTACGTCTCTACAATGCTAAAGGAAAAGAGAGTTATCAAATCAGATGCAATTATTATGAAGAGGTAGGAATTTGATCGCCGAAATTATCAGACTGTCGAGCGACAGCCAAACGCTCTTGGTAAAACTCATCCAATGATGCACAAAACCTACCTGATTGCAACTGAATCCCTAAAGCATCAATGACGGCTAGAAAATCCAGAAAGGTAGCGTTGTTATAGTTTTAACTGATAGCTTACACCTTTGTCAGTAAGCCCCAACACCCGCCAAGCACTCAAGTGCTTGGCTAAAAGCTAAAGTCCATTAAAATGGACTAAAACTAGAGATGCAGTCGTCTTTAGACGACTTTCGCTATTGGTTCCTTGGGTTAAAACCCAAGGCGGTTGGTGAGACTGATGCAAGATGTAATTTTTAACTTCTGACATTCTTCCTACGAAATCAGGGCACGACACTGTCGTGCCCCTACATTATCCCAATTACACCCAAATACAAACGCCTAAGATTCGCCCATAGCCGTCACCACCTCCACCTCCTCAACCTGTCGCTTTAACCACCCTTCAAACAACTCCGAAAGAATCTGATAACGCAGCTTGTCATCCAAATCCGGCTGAATAATCTCCTCCACTTTAATCAAATGCACCCCCTTAGATGTGACAATTGGCTTCAACACCTCCCCTGGCGTTGCCGCAAACACTTTCGCCGAAATCTCTGGTTTCATCTGTTGGCGTTTAACCAATCCTAAATATCCTCCCTTGCGCCGTAATTCTTTCTCCTGAATATACTCTTGAGCCATCTCCGCAAAACTGGTTTCCGCTTCCTGAAGTTCATAAAACAACTCTATGGCTAAATCTTCATCATCTAAAACCACTTCATACATTACCGCTGCTGCATAGTCTAATTGATGTTCATAAAACCAGGGTTCTACTTTATCGCCAAACAAATGCTGGGCTAATTTCGCGGAAAGGACATTGATATAAACCATCTCTTCAAAATCATCTAAAGAAAGGGCGAATTTTTGCAGCCACGCCCAGGTGTCATCTGCATTGAGCAGTTTATTCATGAACCGCATTTGATCGGCTGCTTGTTGTAATTCGGCAATTTCAACTTGGATACTGGCTTCAGTCGCCGCTGAGTTAATAACTTTGCGGGTGATGATTCCTTCGATAATTGTGGGAATCTGACAAGCGAGTTTGAGGTGATGCAGGATGTCTTGGTTGGTAATTGTGATGGCTTGTGACATGATTTTTTTTCCTAAATAATTAGAGTTTTTTGGATGTAAATGGCTGGGGGTTTAGGTTTTATGGCACTAAAGTGCCTACTACGAACCTAGGTTTTATGGCACTAAAGCGCCTACTACGAACGAGCGAGCGAGCGAACGAACGTCAAAGTTCTAATCCTCCTTTTTGTAACTTCTTAAATGGGTCAAGAATAAAGTCAATTATTTTCCGCCGCCGCACGATAACTTCAGCCGTGGCTGTATCCCCTGGTTTCAACTCTAAACATTGACTTTTAGTGGAGATACAGCTCTGATTTAGCTCAATTTCTAACTCAAAATTGGTCACTTGACCCTGGGCGGTTTCGGTGACTTTAGAGGTAGGCGATTTGCGAATCAATTTGCCCTCCACCACACCATAATCCTGGAATGGATAGGCATCAAATTTGAGCTTAACTTCCATTCCTTCCTGTAACGCCCCACTTTCAGCCGTGGGCATTTGGGCTTTAAGAATTAAGGTGGAACCCTGGGGCGCAATCTCGGCAATTAATTCTCCGGGTTGTACCACCGCCCCGACTCCTTTATCCGGTAAACCAAAGACGGTGCCGCTTTCTGGTGCTTTGAAGACTCGCTGCTTGAGTTCAATGTCTTTGGCAGCAATTTGGCTTTCGCTTTGCTTGATTTCAGCTTGGAGTGTGGTCATCTGAGTTTCTAGGTTCTTGAGTTGTTCCTGTATTCTCAAAACCGCTAGTTTACCGGAATGAACTAAGGTATCATAGCTTTTTTGTTGCTCCTGTAAGCGTAGTTTTGCCTGCTCAATTTCGGCTTGAGTTTGATGGAGAATTCGGTCATAACTGCCTTGTTGTTCTTTGAGCCGTAACCGGGCTTGGGAGATGTCGGATTCGGCTTGAACTAAGCGTTCTGTGTTGACTTTGACCAGGTTTTGTGATTCAGTAAAGCGGTCAGTAGAAATAGCTCCGGCTTCAAAGGCTTTACGGTATCGCTGAACTTTATCTTTTGCCTCAATTAAATTAACTTGGGCTTGATTGTAAGCAGCTTGACTGGAGGCAATGGCTTGTTTTGCCTGGTTCACTTGAGCCAGTTTTTCCGCTTTTTCCAGGGTGTAGGTACTCTCAAGGGCATTAAAGTTTTGTCGGGCTTGTTCAATTTGAGACTGTTTTTCTAGTTCTTGGGATTGGTTCTGCCGCTGCTGGGTATGGAGGGCAAGGTCTAACTGATTTTTGAGGACAGCTAACTGATTGAGGCGATTTTTTTGACCGTCTAATTGACTACGAAGTTGCTCAATTCCTGACCGCACGATGTCGGATTCGAGGGCGAGTAATGTTTGTCCAGTTTTGACGCGGTTTCCTTCAGTAACGGGGAGGTTGATAATTGTACCGCCGACAGAGGATTCCAGTTTAACGGTGGGTTCTTTGGGTTCTAATCGCCCTCTGGCACTTCCGGTTTCTTCGACTTCAGTTAACATTGCCCAAGGAAGTGCGATCGCGGCAAACAAAATTAAGAAATATAACAGCCCCCGCGTCCAAACTTGGGGTAAGGTATCCAGCAGTTCTTTTGTAGCATAGGACCAGTCAGAGGGGGGATTTTTTTGGGAAACGCAGAGGTTCGCAGAGGTGGGCGCAGAGGTTCGCAGAGGGGTGGGAGTGTGGTTGGAATTCATGATAGATGAGGAATGAGAGAGATGAGGAAGATGAGGGAGATGGGGAAGATGAGGGAGATGGGGAAGATGGGGAAGATGGGGGAGAGAATTACCAATGAACAATCAACAATGAACAATCAACAATCATTCTGTCCGATCCATTTGTTGCTGGTTTAGGTAATAATAATGACCGCGTTTTGCCATTAATTGCTGATGAGTGCCACTTTCGACTAAAACTCCTTTATCCAACACAAGAATTAAATCCGCTTTGCGAACCGTAGACAGGCGGTGGGCAATAATTAACGTGGTTCGTCCTTGGAGAATTGTGTTGAAATTGGTCTGAATAATCCGTTCAGATTCAGCATCTAAATGAGACGTGGCTTCATCTAAAATAAGTAAGCGGGGATTGCCTAATAACGCCCGCGCGATCGCGAGTCGTTGTCTCTGTCCTCCTGATAACATTCCGCCCCCTTCTCCTATCTGGGTTTCATACCCCATGGGTAGCTTTTTGATGAACTCATCCGCCCCAGCTTGTTGGGCGGCGGTGATGATTTCGTCCAGGGTGGCTGAGGGATGACCAATGCTAATATTCTCCCGAATCGTGCTACCAAATAAGAAGGTATCTTGGTCTACAACGCCGATTTGTTGGCGCAGGGATTGTAGGGATAAACTGGTGATATCTTGCCCATCAATTAACACCTTGCCATCCGTCGCCGGATACAGTCCTAAAATTAACTTGGATATCGTGGTTTTCCCCGAACCACTGCGTCCAACTAGGGCGACGGTTTGACCGGGTTGGACGGTAAAACTCAAGTTTTCTAGGACATTAATATCGCTTTCGGGGTGATACCGGAACGTCACCTGATCAAACTGAATCTCTCCCTTTAAGTCAGGTAAACCTTGCCGCACTGATGCCTGTAAATTTTCTTCCGGTTCGGTATCAATGACATCATTAATTCGTTCAACGGCAATAATCACTTCCTGTAACTGATTCCAGAGTACGGTTAATCGTTCAAAGGGCGTAATTACGTTGCCAATTAACATATTAAATGCCACTAATTGTCCAATCGTCAGTTCATTTTGAATCACTAACCAGGCACCAAACCAGAGTAGTCCTGTTGTCACCACGGTTTCTAGAGTTGAGCTAAAAATTTGCAGGCGGTTGCTAATAATCTGCCCCGAAAACATCTTTTTCACCGATTGCAGCAAATGTTCCTCCCAGCGCCAACGCACGGTTTGTTCCACCGCCATAGATTTGACCGTGCGAACCCCGGTGAGGGATTCAATTAGATAACTATTTTCCACCGCAAAGGCATTAAATATTTCTCTGGAAATGCGGCGCAGGAACGGGGTGGCAATTAGGGCAAGTAGAACAAAGGGCGGGACGATGACTAATGCCAAAAGCGCCATTTCCCAGCTATACCAAAACATTAACCCCACATACACAAAGACCGTGAGTAAGTCGAGTAAAATGGAGAGGGCTTCCCCGGTAAGAAAACGCTGAATTTTCTGGTTTTCTTGCACCCGCGACATAATATCCCCCACATAACGGGACTCAAAGAAGGAAAGGGGGAGGCGGAAGGTATGGCGAATAAAGCCGACAATTAGGGCTAAGTTCACCTTATTCGCGGTATGGTCTAATAAGTATTGCCGCAATCCAGTCATAGCGACGCGGAACAGACCAAAAATTAGCATTCCTAAACCAACAGCGGTTAAAGTGAGGTTGCTTCCTTGGACAACTACTCGGTCTAATAGGAGTTGGGTGAATAGGGGCGTAATTAATCCAAAGATTTGAATCAGCAGGGAAGCAATGAAGACTTCCAGGAGGACAAATCCGTGGGGTTTAACTAACTCAAAGAATTGCCAGAAGGGAGTCGTCGTCTCCTCGGTTTCCTGTAATAAGGTGGTGGGTTGTAAGAGGAGGGAATAACTTGTCCAACTGGCATTAAATTCCTCCGGAGTCAGACTGCGTTGACCAATAGCTGGGTCGGCGACAATCACCTGAGTTGCTGTAATTTCATAGACAACGATATAATGATTTCCGTCCCAGTGAACAATTGCTGGCAGCGGTTGTTGGGCGAGTTGGTCTAAACTAGCTTTTACGGGTCGCGTGGAAAAGCCAATACTTTCAGCGGCGGCGGATAGTCCCCGTAGAGATGCACCGTTGCGGTCAACATTGGCGATATCTCTGAGGCGATTCACACTTAATTTTTTTCCCCAATACCGACCCACCATCACCAAACAAGCTGCCCCACAATCTGAGGCACTTTGTTGGGCATAAAAAGGATAGCGGCGCGTGATCCGCTGCCAGAGATGACCGACTTTCTGGGTAGGATTGGGAAAGTCGGCTTTACTGATGGTTTGCTGCCCGTTTGTTAATTCCTCTGGGGTGTCCGTGTCCTCTGGAATAACTGGGGTTACGGCTAAATTATCCCCGGAACTAAACTGGGAATTCCTCACCTTTGCCCGATGATACAAATGATCCCGAATATGAGGATGGTTTTGGACGAGGGAAAAGAGGAGGGTTGGGGGAATGTAGGATAATTGGAGATGACGGGATGCCCTAGCGGAGTAGGGTTGAAAGGGTTCATCGGGAAAAAAGGTGACTTCGCCAAAGGTGTCTCCAGGTTTCAGCGTGGTAATCAGTTCACCGTTGGCGTCAATGAGTCTAACTTTCCCGGTAGTAATCAGGTAAATTCCGGCTTCAGATTGATCCGATTGCCAAAATTGACCGAGTTTGGGTTCGAGAATTTTGATCTGTTTCAGACAATTGCTGAATTGCGATTCGCTAAAATCATGTCCGAGACAATCACTAAGGTGTTGACGGGAAATTCGGGGTGGAGTTTGTACCATAATGGGTTTGCACCTCAACTCATGTTAATCGGATTAAATTGCCAGACATCCTGGGTTTTCGGGGTATGGTTGGGGGTGAGGTTGCTAATCACAATTCGCTTATCTGAATCCTCCTCTGCATCAGGGGAAGTGTCGGGTTGAGGGGGTTTGGGGCGAGTCGAGAGTCCCATTTTTTTCAATAATCGATTAATATGGCGATCGCTAACTTCTATGCCAAATTCTGTAGCCAGGTGTTTGCTTAACTTCTGGGCGGTCCAGTTGCGAAAGGAATAGCCAATATCTCGGGGACTCTGAGTGACTAATTCTTGTAAGCGTTGCAGATACTCATCATTCACCGCTTTAGGGCGTCCAATCGGATGGGATTGCCAATGATGCGCCTCGCCACTACGGGCAATTAGCATCCAATGTCGGGCGGTGATGGGGGAACAGTTCAACGCCTGACAAATTTGGGCTTGGGTTTTACCCTCGTCGGCTAACAGCATGATTTGGATGCGCTGGCGATATTTTGGCGATAAATCCTCTTGCAGATTTTTTTGCAGTCGTTTGCGCTGAAAGGGGGTCAGGTATTCAGCGTCCGATTTACGCAAGGTGCGGCGTTGACCCAGGTTGGGTGGGGATTGGTGGCTGGACATTTCTATACTTGCGTTGGGGATGGGCAGGGATTTATCACAAGGATTATCCCTTTTTTTTAAATAAATCACTTTGTATAAAACTATATATAAAACAGACGGAGGTTCTCTGTCAAGACAAAAAATGCACAGTTTGGGGTTTTGTCGCCAAATGCTTTTATAGCAAGGGTTGTGGTTTATATACAAAGTGAGCTAAACCCAAGCAAGATCCCCGACTTCTCGGAGAAGTCGGGGATCTGAGAGACCTCACTTACCACCATTGCCTATTGCCTATTGCCTCTCCCCACCACAAAACTTATTCAGCAGCCCCTACCTACTTACTCCCATTCCGGCATAAAACTATGGAACTAAAATCTAGCACTGATAAGGATTTCAGCCATTAACATTACCTAGTCTTATAGTGGGAAGGGAGTACTGCTATACCAACCGAGTTCATCGCCATAAACCATCAAGCATGAACCCCGTGACTGTGCCAATATTATTTCTGAAAAAAAATAACTCTTCCCTGGGTCAGATGCGTCGATTGACCGTTTCCTGTAGTCTACTGGCTGTAAGCTTTTCGACTATAGTCTCATTTATTAACATTTTGCATAGAAATCTTGACATTAATTCGTAAAGTTAACTAATGTAGCAGTCGGACAGGTTTATTGAAACGCTTTACATTTAGGTAGTTACACCAACTTCAGTTCCTTAGCCAGAGTCAGAGGAACAGCAGTAAGGGCTGAAGGATAAAGCGGTATGACAGTAAGGGGCACCTGCGACTGTTTTAGAAGCAAAAGCTAAAGGACGTGTTGATCATGCTGCCATTACCAGAGGAAGGTCGGAGACGAGTTCAAATAGAGGGTGTGTTGCCCCAAATCGATGGGGGTCGTTTTGCCATCAAGCGGACGGTTGGGGAACGAGTCCATGTGGAAGTGGATATGTTCTGTGACAGTCATGATGCCGTATCGGGTGTCATTTTATACCGTCCCCAAAAATCCCAAACCTGGTTTGAGGTTCCCCTGACGCCAACGGTGAACGATCGCTGGCAGGGAGAATTTACTGTATCAGAGATGGGGGATTATGTCTATACCATTATGGGCTGGGCTGACCATTTTAAATCCTGGCAACGGGACATGACCAAGAAATTGGCAGCCGAACAAGATGTGTCCGTTGACTTGCTGATTGGGGCAAACTTAATCGAAGACGCGGTGAAACGTGCCAGTGGGGATGATGCGGCACAGTTAAAAACCTGGGTCTCGACACTGCGATCGCAAGATGTCGCCCAACCAATTTTAGGGGATAAAGCCATTTCCCCGGAACTGGCGCAACTGATGGCAAAATACCCCGATCGCAAATTTGCCAGCACCTACCACAAAGAACTGAGAATTACCGTAGACCGAGAACGGGCAAGGTTTAGCACCTGGTACGAAATGTTTCCCCGTTCCTGTGGTGAACCGGGCAAACATGGCACATTCAAAGATGCCCAAGCCCGCTTACCCTATATTGCCAGCATGGGGTTTGATGTCCTGTATTTACCCCCAATTCATCCCATTGGTAAGCAATTTCGCAAAGGCAAAAATAACACCAATGTCGCCGAACCTGACGATGTAGGTGTACCCTGGGGTATTGGTGCAGCCGAAGGCGGACACAAGGCGGTTCATCCTCAGTTAGGAACCATGGCTGACTTTGAGGAGTTTGTTGCCAAAGCCGCTGAACATGGGATTGAAATTGCCCTAGACTTAGCCTTCCAATGTTCTCCCGATCACCCCTACGTCAAAGAAAATCCCCAATGGTTCCGTAGCCGCCCTGATGGGACGATTCAATACGCCGAGAATCCGCCGAAAAAATATCAGGATATTTATCCGATTGACTTTGAAACCCCAGACTGGCAAAATCTGTGGCAAGAACTGCGGAGTGTCATGCTTTTTTGGATTGAAAAAGGCGTGCGGATTTTCCGAGTCGATAACCCTCATACCAAGGCATTCGACTTTTGGGAATGGGTAATTGCGGATTTGAGACAAACCTATCCCGATTTAATTTACCTCTCGGAATCCTTTACCCGTCCCAAGGTGATGTATCGCCTCGCCAAGTTAGGATTTACCCAATCCTATACCTACTTCACTTGGCGTAATAGTAAGTGGGAAATGACCCAATATCTCACCGAACTCACCCAAACCCCTGCTTATGACATCTTTCGCCCCAACTTTTGGCCCAATACCCCGGATATTTTGCATGAGTTTATTCAGCATGGGGGACGCCCTGCCTGTATTATTCGCTTAGTGCTGGCAGCAAGTTTAACGGCAAACTATGGGATTTATGGACCCGCGTTTGAAGTCTGCGAAAATCGGGCGCTGAAACCCGGTAGTGAAGAGTACTTACACTCAGAGAAATATCAGATTCGGGAATGGGATTTAGATAGTCCGTATACAATCAAAGACTTGATTACCCGGATCAATTTTGCCCGTCGGGAACATCCCGCGTTGCAAAGTAACGGCAGTTTGCGGTTTCATCACACGGATAATCACCATATTATTTGTTACAGCAAACAGACTGATGATTGCAAGGATGTGATGCTAATGGTGGTCAGTTTTGACCCTCAGTGGATGCAAGCAGGCTTCATTGACTTGCCCTTAGAATCCTTAGGGATTGACCCCTATCGGGAATACTATCTCCATGATCTACTCAGTGATACCCACTACACTTGGTTTGGCGGACATAACTATGTGGAACTTAATCCTCAGGGTATTCCAGCCCATGTTTTCTGGGTAAGGCAATAGGAAGATGGGAGAGATGGGGAAGATGAGGGAGATGGGGAAGATGAGGGAGATGAGGGAGATGAGTAAGTTAACTCAAAACTCTACCTTACCTATTCCCTGTTCCCTGTTCCCTGTTCCCTGTTCCCTGTTCCCTGTTCCCTGACAAATGACGAATAATGACGAATCAACCAGGGAGAACTACCAAAGAACCAATGCTTAACTCAATCTTAAAAGATGATCCGTTATGGTTTAAAGATGCCATCATCTATGAAGTGCCGATTCGTGCCTTTGCCGATAGCAATGGCGATGGAGTTGGTGACTTGCGCGGATTGACATCGAAGCTGGATTATTTACGGGATTTAGGGGTCACTGCAATCTGGACATTACCCTTTTTCCCCTCTCCGCTTAAAGATGATGGCTACGATATTGCCGAATATAAAAAAATCAATCCTATTTTTGGCACAATCGAAGATCTCAAAGAGCTGTTAGATGCGGCGCATCAACGGGGGATTCGGGTAATTATTGAGTTAATTGTTAACCATACCTCGGATCAGCACCCCTGGTTTCAACGCGCTCGCAAAGCCCCGAAAGGCAGTAGTGAACGGGATTTTTATGTCTGGAGTGAGAACCCGGAAAAATATAAAGATGCCCGGATTATTTTCCAGGATTTTGAACATTCTAACTGGGCGTGGGACCCGGTGGCTAAAGCGTATTATTGGCATCGCTTCTATTCCCATCAACCTGACCTCAATTACGAAAATCCGGAAGTGGCTAAAGCCGTTTTAGAGGTTGTGGATTTATGGTTGGCAATGGGCGTGGATGGACTGCGGATGGACGCCGTGCCTTATTTGTATGAACAAGAAGACACAAACTGTGAGAATTTACCCGCTACCCATGCGTTCTTGAAACAGTTACGCGCCCATGTTGACGCCAAGTTCCCCAATCGGATGCTGTTGGCTGAGGCGAATCAGTGGCCCGAAGATGCGGCGGAGTATTATGGGCAGGGGGATGAGTGCCACATGAATTTCCATTTTCCCCTAATGCCGCGCCTGTTTATGTCATTGAAGATGGAGGATAATTTCCCCATCATTGATATTCTCAACCAGACGCCGCAAATTCCCAATAACTGTCAGTGGGCATTGTTCCTGCGGAATCATGACGAACTGACTCTGGAAATGGTCAGCGATGAAGACCGGGACTACATGTATAAAGTGTATGCAGAAGACCCGCAGGCACGACTCAATTTAGGGATTCGTCGCCGCCTCGCACCACTGATGGGGAATAATCGCGACCAAATTCAATTGATGAATGGGTTGCTGCTGTCTCTCCCCGGTACCCCCGTCATTTACTATGGGGATGAGATTGGTATGGGCGATAATATTTATCTGGGCGATCGCAACGGGGTACGCACACCGATGCAATGGAGTGCTGACCGCAATGCTGGCTTCTCGCGCACGAATCCGCAACGACTTTACGCCCCGCCGATTGTTGACCCAGAATATCATTATGAAGCGATTAATGTAGAAGCGCAGCAGGGGAATCCCAATTCCCTGTGGTGGTGGATGAAGCGGTTAATTGCCACCCGCCAGCGTTTCCAAGCGTTTGGGCGAGGAACGTTTGAGTTTCTCCATCCCGATAACCGTAAGGTTTTGGCATTTACCCGCACTTATGCCGGGGAACATATTTTAGTGGTTGCCAACTTGTCGCGATTTGTGCAAACGGTGGAATTGGATCTCTCGGCATTCCAAGGGATGGTACCCGTGGAGATTTTTGGACGTACCCAATTCCCAGCGATTGGTTCTTCATCCTATTTCCTCAGCCTTAGCCCCCATAGCTTCTACTGGTTTACCCTCCAGTTGCAAGACACTCTAGCGGAAACTCCCAGTTCCCAAGTTCAACCGCCGACGCTGAGGGTGAGTGGCAAATGGCAAACGGTGTTTTCTCAACCGATTTTAAAGACCACCTTGGAGTCGATTTTGCCCAATTACCTCTATACTTGTCGCTGGTTTGGGGGTAAGGCGAGAACGGTGCAATCGGCAGAGATTGTGGAAGTGATTCCCGTCTCCTATAAAGAAACCGAGGCTGAGTTGATTTTTATCAAACTCGAATACACTGAGGGTATCCCAGAAACCTACATTCTGCCCTTAGCTTACGCACCAGGAACGGAACTGGGTGGCGATGGGTCGAACATTCAGGCTCATCAGGTTATTGCCTATCTCCAGGTTGAGGGACCCGAAGAGGTAGGCTTATTATTCGATGCGGTAGCTGAACCGGACTTTTTAGCCTTCCCCTTAGATGCCGTGCGTCACAAGCATCGCTATAAAGGAAAGGCGGGAACCTTAGTGGCTACAGCAACAGACGCCCTGGCTGAACTGATGCAGGAGGCGACTCACCTGGAACCGCATCTGCTCAGAGGCGAACAAAGTAATACTTCAATCGTGTATGGCGATCGCTTTATCTTAAAGCTATTCCGTAAGGTTGAAGAAGGAATTAACCCAGACTTAGAAATTGGGCGTTTCCTCACCGATAAACATGTCACCGAACATTTTGTTCCCGTGGCTGGGGCGCTGGAGTATCGCGTTTCCAACTCAGATACGATCACCATCGGTGCTTTGCAAGCATTTGTTCCCAATACCACCAATGCTTGGTCTTATACCTTAGATTCCCTGCGCGGCTATTTTGAGCAAGTGATGGTATTGCCCGGATCAGATTTACAGGAGATGGAACTCCTCTTACCCTCGGCTGTCGAGTCGCTAGATCGAACTGATCCGCCCTTTGGCTACGATCTGATTGTTCCCTATTTGGATACGACGCAACTGTTGGCAAAGCGCACGGCTCAATTGCATATTGCTTTGTCCTCGGATGCGGAGAATCCTAACTTTGCCCCAGAACCGTTTACCTCGTTCTATCAACGGTCTGTGTATCAGTATATGCGGAACCTGACGGGTCAGGTTTTACTGCTACTGAAAAAACGGATCGAGGTATTACCGGAGGAAACTCAGCCCTTAGCCCAAACCATTCTCAACCGCCAAGAGCAGATTTTAGGACGCTTTAAAGCCTTAATCAATCTGCAAATTACGTCGATGCGTACCCGTTGTCATGGTGATTTCCATTTAGGACAAGTCTTATATACGGGGAAAGACTTAATTATCATTGACTTTGAGGGAGAACCCGCCCGTCCTCTGAGTGAACGGCGGATGAAGCGATCGCCCCTACGGGATGTGGCGGGAATGCTGCAATCATTCCACTATGCGGTGGCGCTGGGCTTACGCAATGAAATGGACAGTGGTATGATCCGCCCGGATAATCTCTCGGTGATGGAACAATGGACTGGGTTCTGGTATTCCTGGGTGAGTGATACGTTCCTGAAAACCTATCTGGCTACAAGTGCAGGTCATTCGTTTATTCCCCAAACGACTCAGGAGTTACAGGTGCTGTTGGATGCTTATCTGTTTGAGAAATCGATTTATGAGTTAGGCTATGAACTCAATAATCGACCGAAGTGGGTAGATATTCCCTTACAGCGCATTCTCCAGTTGCTGGAGTCGGTGCCAATGTCTGGTGGGGAACAGATGAATTTCCAGACGCCACCGATGAGGTAGAGAGATAAGGGTAATGGGGAGATGGGGTGATGGGATGAGGGACTAATATTGGTTATTCTCCCTAGCTTGGCAGCAAAATCCGCCCTGTGTGTAGGGGCGGGTTTTATTATTAACGTTTAGTTTTCACCCTGATATCACTAAACCCGCCCTGATTAGAGTGCAAGTCATCTTCAACAAATGACGAATGACGAATGACAAATGACAAAAGACAAATTTTGACACGGGTAGGTATTGTGCTGATCGCTGTTGGGATTCTCGAGTTCGCCTATTTTTGGTCTACGCTTGATGATCCGCAGTGCATATTATCATCAAATCCGAGTCCAACGTCTTCATCACCTGGATCGGCAATCTTAGTGGTATGACGACTCAAGAATGGTGGCGTCACGCCGTTATTTATCAGGTTTACCTCCGCAGCTTCCAGGATAGTGATGGAGATGGGGGGGGAGATTTGCCGGGAGTAGTCCAAAAGCTGGATTACATCGCCTCTCTGGGAGTTGATGCGGTTTGGATTTCCCCGTTTTTCCCCTCCCCGATGAAAGACGGGGGTTATGATATTTCTGACTATTGTGCGATCGCGCCTCAGTTTGGTACATTATCGAACTTCCAACAGCTACTCCATCAAGCCCATCGTCGCGGCTTAAAGATACTGATTGATCAGGTATGGAGTCATACCTCCCATGAACATCCCTGGTTTCAGGAAAGTCGCCGCCGTCGGGATAATCCAAAAGCCGATTGGTATGTGTGGGTAGACGCTAAACCCGATGGTACGCCACCGAATAATTGGCTGTCGGCGATGGGGGGTAGTGCTTGGACATGGGAACCCCAGCGTCAACAGTATTATTTGCATAACTTTTTAGCCGAGCAACCGGATTTAAATTGGTATAACCCAGAGGTGGTGCAAGCGATTCTAGAGGTGGCTCAATTTTGGCTGGAGTTAGGCGTGGATGGGTTCCGTCTGGATGTGATTAACTTCTTGATGCATGACCGTCAATTGCGAGATAATCCATTACGTTCTCCAGGAATGAATCGACCGGATGGCGCTCATCCCAATGATCCGCTATTTGAGTATATTAATCTTTATAATTTATGTCGCCCGGAAACCCTAACCGTATTGGAATCAATTCGCCAGTTAATGAACCGCTATCCGGGAACAACCACGTTAGCCGAAATTGCTAATGCGGAAGATTCCCTATTAAGTGCGAGTGAGTATGTGAGTGGAGATAAACGTCTCCAGATGGCGTATAATTCAACACTTTTGGGTGAAAAGCCATTAAGTTATTCCTGGATGCGCCCTCTATTGGAACGGGTCAACAGCTTATTTCAAGGTAGCGTAATATGCTGGACAGTTGGCACTCACGATTACCCTCGTGTTAAATCCCGTTGGGGTCAGTTTTTACCCGATGAACCGAGTATCCAGGAAGCGTTTGCCCGTCTGATTCCGGCGCTGATTCTGTCTTTACCAGGGAGTTGTTGTCTGTATCAAGGGGATGAATTAGGACTTCCCCAAGCCGAGGTTCCCTATGAGAAAATGCAAGATCCTTTGGGAATTGCGGGGTATCCAGTGATGAAAGGGAGAGATGGTTCTCGTACCCCGATTCCTTGGCAAGCTGAGGCGCATCAGGCGGGGTTTACGACTGCGGTAGAACCTTGGTTACCGATTCCCGATGACCATCGTCTTTTGGCGGTTGACCAACAAGACAAACAACCCAAGTCGCTATTGAATCATTATCGCCGTTTTCTGCATTGGCGGAAACAGCAGTTGGCTTTGACTCGGGGGAATTTGATTCTTTTAGAGACAGCAGAACCTGTGTTGGGGTTTATCCGGAGTTGTGCCGAACAGCATCTTTTATGTCTGTTTAATTTAAGTGCGACATCGGTTCAGTTTGATTTGTCGCTTTACCCGGATTGTGTGGCGGTTGAGGCGTTGGAGTTTACGGTTAAACCTGATGGTAATCGGTTAGAAATGTCGGCTTATGGGGTATTCTTCGCTACGATATCGAAAGTCGTCTAAGCCTTTATTAAGTAGGGTCTACTGAATGAGTTTTGTGGTTGGTAGAGGGCATAGGGAATAGGCAACACCTCGGACTTCGGCGTGAGCGCGGACCCCTGAGCCTGTCGAAGTTCAGTCGAACGCTTCGCTCAGTAACACGCTCGGTAACACGCTCGGTGTGTCATGGGCAATGGTTTCGACCCCTCTGTTGAGGGTTTTTAAATAGTCCTTAAACCCTTACAAATGACGAATGACAAATGACGAATGACTACTTGCCTGCCTTCTTTGTACCACATACCCTGAAAAGTAGGGTTATATTTGTGGTAAAATCAAACCATCTTAAATATATTTAGGCTCAAATGGGGGAAGTATGAAATTTATCAGTCCCAAGGTCGATTATGCCTTTAAAAAAATATTTGGTTCTGAACAAAGCAAGGATATTTTAATCAGTTTTCTCAATGCGATAATTTATGGGGGCGAGAAGATTATTCAATCCTTGACAATTATTAATCCCTATAATCCTGGTCAGCCAATGACCTTAAAAGACACGTATTTAGATATAAAAGCGGTTTTGTATGATGGGTCTATTGTCGTTATTGAAATGCAAATAGCGCGGGTAAGTGCTTTTAGTAAACGAGTTGTTTATAATTTAAGCAAAGCTTACACCAATCAGTTAGGTATCGGAGAAGACTATCTCAGTCTTACCCCGGTGATTGCTGTCACTATCACCGATTTTATCCTGTTTAACCAGACTCCTGATGTAATCAATCAATTTATCTTTCAGGAAAAAACGAAAAAATTTGCTTATCCCGATACCGAATTGCAACTCATTTTTATAGAATTGCCGAAATTTAAGAAAACCCTGTCAGAATTAAATAGTTTAAGCGATAAATGGATTTATTTTATTAAAGAAGCTGCCACCTTAGATGCCATACCCGATAATTTAGGAGAAGTCCGTGAGATAGAACTGGCTTTAAATATTGCCAACCAAGCCAAAATGACGGTAGAAGAGTTAGACGTGGTTGATCGCCGAGGGATAATGTTACAAGATGAGAAAGGGCGGATAACTTATGCCAAAGAAGAAGGCAAAGAAGAAGGAAAACTCACGGAAGCGATCGCGTTAATCCTGCGTCAACTCAAAAAGCGTTTTGGTGAGATTAATATCGCGATAACTAGCCAAGTTGAAGCGTTATCGATTGAAGAGTTGGAACGTTTAGGAGAAGATTTTTTAGACTTTAACAGTTTGGCAGATTTGGAACATTGGCTGGAAGAGCGATCGCGCTGATCAACCCTTTGATCTTTTATTACTCAATTTTTATCAATCAACCGCTACAGGCTAAGAACCTGAAGGGAAATAATCAATTATTGACAGTCATTTTCCCGTTGATTAATGTCCCGTTTTGGGCATCATCAGTATTTTTACTTATTGACAAATATGACTTAATTTATTTTTTTTACATCCATTTAATAAGCTTTGTTTATTGATTTTTGTTAAACGATAAACTTATACAATAACAGAAAGAGTAAGAAACGTAAAGCGTTACACTAGCAAACGTGTATTAAATCTTGAAACGAGGGCGACTTCCCTTACCTGCCGAAAATTGTTTCTGGTCAGAAATAATTTCCTTTAGCCAAACTGTTTTGTCTGAACGGGCAGATTGATTATTGGTGAATTCATCAGTAACACACTGATGATTGATGAAAAATTTAGGATAGTAATAAGGATGGATCATACCACCAAACCGCTGAACCCTGATCAGCAAATTAATCACGGGTGTAATTTAAAATGGAAGCCTACCGATCAAACAGACTATTGGTTGGCAACAACGGCGCTAGTGAGGCGTAAGATCGGTGGCAAGCCAAGTTTGCTTTGTAAGTAAGACCCTTTGACAAAATCAATTGGTTCACCGTTTTGCCAACGGGCATTTTGACAAAAAGTATTTAACCCAAAACCCGCTAATGGAAGACTAGAGTTGCTTGTCCAGATTATCTGGCAAGTGAGTCAAGGTGAGTCGTCTACTTATTGTACTCCCTTGATGCCAACGCTTTCAGGTTAGCAATTTAGATAGTGGTTTTCTGTCCTTTTTTCCAAAATTCAATAACACCATTGGAAAAATATCGTCAATCAGGATTAACCCTGATGACTTACTGGGTTGAGAGTAATTGAATCAACCAGAACTCCTGTGTTTTGGGTCAATTTGAGAGAAGCCTTAAACAGAATAGTGCTAAATTAAGTGTTTGTCGGTAAGCCTGTGATCGCTCTAGAATCGCTTTGTGCTTACTCCCCTCCCTTAAATCAGTGCCATTCAATGCTTGTCTAGGCGGCTTCTCTGGTGTGACTTGCCAATTTTTACAACAGTGTTTCCCCCGGCATCAAGTTAATTTTCGCTGCCAATAATTTCAGAACGCTACAACACCTTTTCATGTCATAAGTACAGGAGAAAATAAACGACAATGACTCCACAAACAACCTTTCCTAAAGCCGGATTAACGGAGACAATCCGGGAAGATTTAATTGACTCATTGCCAAGCCGAGACGCTAACAATATTGGAGTCGAACATGGAGCCAAGTATCGCACCTCGGAGTGGTACACTGGGTCTGGAGAAATCGTTCCGGGGAATGATAGTCGCTCGTTTGAAGTCACTGCAACCTTTACCCTAAAAGCGCAAGTCAAGTTAATTCAGGGAATTTTCGACCCCTCTAACCCAACCCTAGCGGAAATCTATAATAGTCGGGGTCGCTGTGTCGCCATCATCGACCAAACGGTAGATCGTTTGTACGGGGAATCGGTGCGTCAGTATTTTGACACCCATGAAATCCCCCTGCAAATGAATGTCTGTCGCGCTTGGGAAGCGGATAAAACCCCGGAAACGGTGCATCGCCTGCTGGAATTTTTAGGAAAAGACGGCTGTGATGTCTCTCGCAATGAACCTGTATTGGTGATTGGTGGGGGGGTTCTCAGTGATGTGGCGGGATTAGCCTGTGCCTTACAACACCGTCGCACGCCTTATATTATGGTGGGGACAACGATAGTCGCGGCGATTGACGCGGGTCCGAGTCCGCGTACTTGTACCAATGGCAAACAATTTAAGAATAGTATTGGGGCGTATCATCCACCCGTACTAACCTTAGTCGATCGCACTTTTTTCCGCACCCTCGCCACGGGTCATATCCGGAATGGGATGGCGGAAATTATTAAGATGGCGGTGACGGATGACAAGGTTTTGTTTGAACTGCTGGAAGAGTATGGTTCGCGCTTGGTAGAAACTCACTTCGCAACGTTAGGGAATGATGAGGAATTAGCCAAGGTTGCTGATGAAGTGATTTATCGGGCATTGTTCTCCTATATGAAATATGAGGGGACGAATATGTTCGAGACGTATCAGGATCGACCCCATGCTTATGGTCACACATGGAGTCCTCGTTATGAACCCGCCGCTAAGTTAATGCATGGTCATGCGGTAGCGGTAGGAATGGCGTATGGCGCCAGTTTAGCGACGAAATTAGGCTGGTTGCAACCCACAGAACGCGATCGCATTATTGCACTGATTCGTTCTCTGGGGTTGAGTGTCTATCATCCTATCCTTGAAGACATTGATCTGATGATTGCGGGTCAGCAAAATATGCGGCGCAAACGGGGAGATGGCGGACTGTGGGCACCTCTACCCTGTGGTATCGGTGTCTGTGATTATGCCCAAGAGGTACCACCGGATTTACTGGAGGCGGCTGTAGCGGATCATAAAGCTGTTTGTGCAACCTTACCCGATGGTGGTGCTGGCGTAGAAATGTATCTCAAGGATTTGGGTTTGGAATAATAATTCTATCCCCCAATGTAGAGACGTTGCATGCAACGTCTCTACCCTGCAACCTCTGGTACAAATTGCCACATCATCATCATTAAGGAAAAAAATCATGCAAACTGTAACAAAAGAAGCGATCGCACGTCCGGTTACTCCCCTGGGAATTCTAGTCGAACAGCTTGAACAAACCCTGGAATTAGTAGACGAGGCGCAACATCCGCAATTGGCGAGTTCTCTGCAAAAAGCCTATCAACTCGCGGCTAAACTTGAACCGTACCTGAATCAAAATACAACGCCAGATTCTCCCGCCTTAACCGCCTTAGTTGAGAAAACTTGTACTGAAGATTGGAGTAGACTATTCTCCGATGGCGAGACAGTGCGCCAGTTAGAACAGGAGATGTTATCTGGACATGTGGAAGGACAAACCTTGAAGATGTTTGTCAAGATGACTGGGGCGAAACGGGTTCTAGAAATTGGTATGTTCACAGGCTATTCTGCTTTAGCCATGGCGGAAGGATTACCTGAGGATGGATCAGTGATTGCTTGTGAGGTGGATGAGTATGTGGCAAGTTTTGCCCAAACCTGTTTCCAAGCCTCACCTCATGGTGGCAAAATTACTGTAAAAGTCGCCCCAGCTTTAGAGACACTGCGTCAATTAGCGGAAGCGGGAGAGTCGTTTGATTTGGTATTTATTGATGCAGATAAGCAGGAGTATGTGGATTATTATCATACGCTCCTAGATACTCAATTATTAGCACCAGATGGGTTAATTTGTGTGGATAATACCTTGTTGCAAGGACAGGTTTATTTAGCACCCGAAGAACGGACACCGAATGGAGACGCGATCGCCAATTTTAATCAGGTGGTTACGGATGATTCCAGGGTGGAACAGGTTGTCTTACCTTTGCGTGATGGTTTGACCCTAATTCGACGGGTTTAAACCTTAACAATCGGTAGGGGCGGGTTTCACTATTATCGTTGGAAATGGTGCGTTACGCTTCGCTAACGCACCCTACACCCGCCCCGACTCAACATGAATGCACCGACTAAAGCCCTGAACTAAAGCCCTGAACTAAAGTTCGGGCTAAAAGCTAAAACCCGTTAAAACGGGTTCATCATGATTACTTCAGGTAAATACTATGGAGAAATCCCAAAGCCTAAAAGCGCGTCTTATCGCCATACTGCAAAACCTGGGAACATTAACCTTACTCGCGATCGCGTTTCCATTCAATTTAACCGTTGTCGTCGTGGCGCTGGTGTGGGATAGTCTCACCCGCCCTTTCCAGAAACCCAAAGTGGCTAACCCCAATCCGAAAACGATTATGCTTACTGGGGGGAAAATGACCAAATCCTTGCAACTAGCGCGGTCATTTTACGCCGATGGACATCGGGTTATTTTAGTGGAAACCCATAAATATTGGTTGGTGGGACATCGATTTTCGCGGGCGGTTGATCGGTTTTATACCGTTCCTGCGCCCAACAAAGATCCCGATGGTTACATGGAAGGGTTACTCGCGATCGCGAAACAGGAAAATGTGGATGTTTATGTTCCCGTCTGTAGTCCCGTCGCCAGTTATTATGATTCTCTAGCTAAGCCTGTATTATCGGGGTGTTGTGAAGTATTCCACTTCGATCCAGATGTCACCCAACTGCTGGATGATAAGTTTGCGTTTGCCGAAAAAGCACGAGAATTTGGCTTATCTGTACCCAAATCCTTCAAAATTAATGATCCGCAACAGGTGATTGATTTTGACTTTTCCCAAGAGAAACGCAAATATATCCTGAAAAGCATTCCCTACGACTCGGTGCGGCGTTTAAACTTAACGAAACTCCCCTGCGAGACTCCAGCAGAAACTGCTGCATTTGTCAACAGTTTGCCCATCAGTGAGGAGAAACCTTGGATTATGCAGGAGTTTATTCCAGGGAAAGAATACTGTACTCATAGTACGGTGCGGAATGGGGAATTACGACTACACTGCTGCTGTGAATCGTCGGCGTTTCAAGTGAATTATGAAAATGTTGATCAATCAGATATTTTGCAGTGGGTGAGTCGGTTTGTCCAGGGATTGAATTTGACGGGACAAGCCTCCTTTGATTTTATCAAGGCAGAGGATGGAACGGTTTACGCGATCGAGTGTAATCCGCGCACGCATTCGGCGATTACCATGTTTTATAACCATCCCGGCGTGGCGGAAGCCTATTTGGGTGAAACACCTTTCCCTGAACCCTTGCAGCCATTACCGGAGAGTAAGTCAACCTATTGGTTATATCACGAAATTTGGCGGTTAAATGAGATTCGCTCGTTTGGGGATATCCGGCGCTGGCTTCAGACAGTGTTTGGCGGGAAAGATGCCATTTTTCAAGTCAATGATCCACTACCGTTTTTGATAGTACACCATTGGCAAATTACTTTATTGTTGCTAGATAATTTGCGCCGGATGCAGGGCTGGATCAGGATTGATTTTAATATTGGTAAGTTAGTGGAATTGGGGGGAGATTAATCCTGTAGAGACGTTGCATGCAACGTCTCTACAGGGCATGCAACGTCTCTACAGGGACACGGGTTTAGTTACATCGGGGTGAGAATCGTCAAACCCACCCTGACAAAACCAATCACCAATCACTAATCAAAATGATTGCAACTACCTTTATTGTATTTCTTTTGTTGTTTACCGGCGTCGGCATTTATTCGGCAACCAAAAAGCAAAATACAACAACTGATTACCTCCTTGCCAGCCGTAATGTTAATCCCTGGCTAACTGCCTTTTCAGCGATGGCGACGGGTCAAAGTGGCTTTCTATTTATCGGTCAAGTTGGCTTTGCTTATCAGATTGGAATATCGGCAATTTGGCTAACCATTGGCTGGGCGATAGGAGATTATATCGCTTGGGGATTAGTGTTTAAACGATTAAGACAGGTTTCTGAAGAAATTTCTGCCGATACGGTGTCTAGTTTCCTGGGTCAAGAAACCAAAGAAATTCGCTGGATTACTACAATTTCGGCTTTAATTACCATCGCGTTTCTGGGTTCTTATGCAGCGGCGCAACTGGTTGCAGGAGGCAAAGCACTCCATGCGTTGTTTAATTGGAACTATTCCGTCGGTGTGATTGTGGGCGCGATTGTCGTGGTGATTTACTGTTTTTCTGGGGGGATTCGGGCTTCAATTTGGACGGATACAGTGCAAGCCACGATTATGATTGGTTCCTTGGTGCTACTATTTGTGGTGGCGATTGCCAATTGTGGCGGATTAAGTGGATTCTGGACACAGCTTGCCGCCATTGACCCAGGATTGGTAAATTTAAGTCCACAGGATCTGGAGTGGGGACTTTTACCCTTTTTAATTGGCTGGATTGTCGCTGGATTTGGTGTGGTGGGTCAACCCCACATTTTAGTTCGGGCAATGGCAATTAATTCAGCCAATAAAATTGGGTTTGCCCGGAATATTCAAGTGATTTTTGGTTTAGTGAACTCCTTTGCCGCGATGGGTGTGGGGATGGCGGCGCGAGTGCTTTTGCCAAATTTATTAACCAATGGTGATCCAGAATTGGCACTGCCCTATTTAGCCCTAGAATTATTGCCCGCCATCTTAGTTGGAGTGATGTTAGCTGGACTATTTGCTGCTACAATATCGACGGCTGATTCCCAGATTTTATCCTGTTCAGCGGCGTTAACTCAAGACCTGTTTCCGGGATTGGCGCATTCGTATAAGTATGCCAAGTTAGGGACGTTAACAGTAACGTTAATTATCTTAAGTATTGCTTTAAGTGGGGACAACAATGTCTTTGCCTTGATTACGTTCTCTTGGTCAATTCTAGCCTCAGGTTTGGGACCACTGCTGATAGTACGGGCTTGGCAAAAATCGGTAACCACGCCAGCCGCGATCGCGATGATGGTAGGGGGGATTGCCGCGGCGTTGTTCTGGAAGATGGGACTGGATTTATCGGGTATAATTTACGAGGTGCTTCCGGGTATGGCGGCGGGAGGTATTATTTATTTAGTATCTCAGTTTTTTATTGCCCAAGAAAGTAGTTAACTATTGTCAAAATAACGTTAAACAATCGTTTTTTAGTCTTTGTTCTTTTTCGTTAATCTAAAAAAATGACTCAAGTACTTAGCAAAACTCAATCCTTTCCTCTATCCCCCATTCAGCAGACACATTGGTTTCTGTATCAGTTAGCCTCTCAGGGACTTGATGATAAACGATCCATCGCTTTACGGATTCAATCTCTGGTTAATGTAGACGCCATAGTTAGGGCATTTCAACAATTAATTGACCGTCATCCCAGCCTACGGAGTACATTCTGCGATCGCGAGGGTCAATTGACTCAGGAAATCCGCGATACAGGCAAGGTTGATTTTGACGCGATCGATGTCTCTAACCAAAGCGATCATGAGTTTAATACAACTCTGGTAAACATGACAACTGTTCCCTTTAACCTAGAACATAATTCAGGATTACGGGTAAGACTATTGAGTCGTTCCCAAGCCGACCATATTCTGTTAATCACGGTTCATAAAATAGCCAGTGACGAAGAATCTTTACTGATATTAATCGATGAAATTTTAACCATTTATAACGATTCCATTCCGTTTAAAGGAGAGAATTCAAAGCCTCTCTCCTTGCAGGAGAGAGGTTTGGAGAGAGGTTCCAATCCCATGAAAAGTAAGCTGCATCAGTCTGTTCAAAACTGGGTACAGCTAACAACCAATCCTTTAACTCCTTCCCAATCCGAACACTTTAAAACCTATTGGCACAACAAACTAGCCGGAGAATTGCCTGTATTAGACTTACCCGGAAGTGCAACTCGTCCCCCCTTACGCACCTATAACGGTTCCGCGTCTCAATTAAAACTTGGTCGCAACATAACCCAAAACCTCAACCAACTAGCACAGCAATCAGGCGTCTCCCTGGATACGCTTCTTCTGTCCGCATTTAAAGTATTACTTTACCGTTATACCGGAGAATCTGATATCCTTGTCGGGATGTTGAATAGTCCCCGAATTAAACCAGAATTTACCAGAACGATTGGTGATTTCAGTAACATCGTGGTGACTAGAGATGAGATTACTGGCAATCACACCTTCACCGACGTTCTCCGACAAGTAAATCAGACGGTGACTGAAACAAAAGATTATCAAGACTATCCCTTTCCCCAATTAGTCAAAGAATTACCCGCCGCCTCGAACTTGAGTCATTCCCCAATTTGCCAAGCCTCATTTACCTTCCAGAATTGGCAGTCATTGCCAACAACTTCTCAACTCTTTGAGGCAACAGCAAATAATCAGCTAACTCGATGCGGTACACTGGAAGTCAGCTACTTTCAACTCCCCCAGAATAGCGTCGAGTTTGACATCAGCCTAGAGATTATTCAATTAACCGATTCCTTGCTGGTTTCGCTGCAATACAACAGCGATTTATTCGACGCTGATACAATATCCCAGATTATCCAGCATTACCAAAACTTACTAACAGCAATTATCACCACCCCCAATCAACCCGTGGGTTCCTTACCTGTACTGAGTGACACTGAACAACAGCATATTTTACAGGATTGGAATGCTACCCAAACCGACTATGATTTATCTCGCTGTCTGCACCACTTAATTGAAGCCCAAGTCGAGAAAACGCCCGATGCTATTGCTGTCATCTTTGACAATCAAAAATTAACCTATCGCCAATTAAATAGCCGTGCCAATCAACTCGCCCATTACCTACAAAAATTAGGCGTCAAACCCGAATCCTTAGTCGGAATTTGTGTCGAACGTTCCCTAGAAATAGTTGTGGGACTTTTGGCAATTCTCAAAGCCGGGGGTGCTTATGTTCCCATTGATCCAAGTTATCCCGTTGACCGGATTGCCTACATGCTGGCAGATTCCCAGGTGCCTGTATTACTCACTCAACACCCCTTAGTTCCACACTTACCAAAATCCACCGCTAAAATCATCTGCCTAGATACTCAATGGGACGATATTGCTACAGAAAATAACCATAATCCGGATAGCACCGTTCAACCCGAAAACCTAGCTTACGTGATTTATACTTCCGGTTCAACGGGTAAACCCAAAGGCGCAATGAACACCCATCGGGGAATTTGTAACCGTTTGCTATGGATGCAACAAACCTATCACCTCACACCCGAAGATTCGGTTCTCCAAAAAACCCCCTTTAGTTTCGATGTTTCCGTCTGGGAATTCTTCTGGACATTAATGACGGGGGCTAGTTTAGTCGTAGCGAAACCCGGCGGACATCAAGATAGTCGATATTTAGTAAATCTAATCACCCAGCAGCAGATTACCACACTGCACTTTGTCCCCTCAATGCTGCAACTTTTCCTAGAAGAACCCGACATCAATCGGTGTCAATCCCTAAAGCGGGTGATTTGCAGTGGTGAAGC
Organism: Coleofasciculus sp. E2-BRE-01; assembly: GCF_040221695.1. Taxonomy (NCBI): domain Bacteria; kingdom Bacillati; phylum Cyanobacteriota; class Cyanophyceae; order Coleofasciculales; family Coleofasciculaceae; genus Coleofasciculus; species Coleofasciculus sp. E2-BRE-01. The sequence goes on from NZ_JAVKEA010000078.1 coordinate 38,998, forward strand.
CTTACCCCTTGACCTGCAAAACCGTTTCTTCTCCCGGTTAGACTGCGAACTCCACAACTTATATGGTCCCACCGAAGCCGCCATTGATGTCACCTATTGGCAATGTCAACGCAATAGTAATTCAAGCATTGTTCCCATCGGGCGTCCAGTCGCCAATACCCAAATTTATATCCTTGACCCCTATTTACACCCCGTTCCCATTGGCGTTCCCGGTGAAATCCATATCGGCGGCGTACAAGTCGCCAGAGGCTATTTGAATCGTCCCGAATTAACCCAAGAAAAATTCATTGCCAACCCCTTTCAAAACCCACCCCGACAGACACACCATGGGTCAAAATTGTATAAAACCGGAGATTTAGCCCGTTATCGTCCCGATGGCATTATAGAATACCTACGTCGAATTGACCATCAAGTCAAAATTCGTGGCTTTCGCATCGAACTCGGCGAAATTGAAAATGCCTTGACTGAATATCCTCAAATTCGGGAAGCTGTCGTCATTGCCAGAACCGAAAAATCGGGAGGAAAACAGTTAGTCGCCTATTTCGTATCCACTCAGGAAAAACCCAGTCCCGGTATCTTACGTAACTTCCTCAAAGAAAGCCTTCCTGATTACATGATTCCGGCGGCTTTTGTCAGCTTAGACTCATTACCGCTAACCCCCAATGGTAAAGTCAATCGTCGCGCCCTCCCTGCACCTAACCCCGCCAGTTTTGGGGGCGAAACCACATTTATCGCCCCTCGGAATCATCTGGAACAGCAATTAGCCAAAATTTGGTCAGACTTATTAGATATCGACAAAATAGGCATCAACGATAACTTCTTTGAACGGGGTGGTCATTCCCTATTAGCCCTGAAATTAATGGGAAAAATCCAGCAACAGTTTGGTCAAACCTTGCCGTTAACCACCCTGTTTATGAGTGCCACGATTGCCGAATTAGCCACTGTGATTAGCCATGCAGAGGTTCAGTCCTATTCTGCCATCGTACCGATTCAGACTCAAGGAAGCAAACCCCCATTTTTCTGTGTCCATCCTGCTGGCGGAAATGTTCTCTGTTATCTAAAATTAGCCGATTATCTCGGTACAGACCAACCATTTTATGGGTTACAAGCCCAAGGGTTTAATCAAGGGGAAGAAGCGTTAACGCGGGTGGAAGATATGGCACATCTCTATGTCAAAGCCATCCGAGAGGTACAACCCGAAGGACCTTATCAAATTGGCGGTTGGTCATTTGGTGGAATTGTGGCGTATGAGATTGCCCAGCAGTTACAAAAACAGGGTGAAGAAGTCAGTCGGCTAGCTATTTTAGACTCGTGGGTACCGATTATATTGGATCAAGCCAAAAAAATTGATGATCACTACTTAGTCGGCGTGTGTTCCCGCGTATTTGGGGGTATGTTTGGTCAAGATAACTTAGTTTCCCCCGATGAATTACAAGGATTAACGGTTCCCGAACAAATCGACTACATTCTCGCCAAAGCGCAACAGGTTGGCGTGTTTCCCACTGAAGGGAATTCGGCACAAAATCGGCGGATTTTGGATGTATTGGTGGGAACATTAAAAGCCACTTATTCCTATAAACGCCAGCCTTATCCGGGAAAAGTCACTGTTTTTCGGGCGCAGGAGAAGCATTTACACGCCCCTGATCCTCAGTTGGTTTGGGTGGAGTTATTTGCTATTTTAGACGCCCAGGAGATTGATGTGATTCCGGTTCCTGGACATCATTATTCGTTTATTCTGGAACCAAATGTGCGCGTTTTAGCAGAACGTCTTGCTGCTTGCTTAAACTGAATGTCACTGACTGGTATGCTGGTGGGCAATGCCCACCCTACGGTATCTCTATCACTCATCAATGTCCAGCAAGTAGGTTGGGTTGAGGTACGATTATACCACTATTTTATTAGAGGCTAAACTCCATAACTGTGAGACTTGTACCCGTATAAACGACTTGTTCTAGTTGAAAACCACTCGCTTTAAACAAGTCCTTATATTCTTGTTCCGTGCGCCAGTAACCTCCTGGATTTGTAATCATCATCTGAACGGCTGCCAAACCGGGTATCGTTCCATCTGGATATTCTACTGGTGCGCCGAGAGAGGGAACTAGAGTTTGTAGAAGTATTACTTTACCATCTGCTGGGAGAGCTTCCCGACAGTTAGTCAGGACCTTAATTGAATCTTCCTTACTAAACACCGATAGAAAATACTTCATTACGATCGCATCGGCACCTTTTGGCAATGATTCTAAAGCACTCCCACCCATAACTTGTACGGCATCGCTGACTCCATATTTTAAAAGATTATTAGGAGCAGTTTCTACTTCATGGGGCAAGTCAAATAAAATACCTTTACAGCCGAACTTTTTGACAATATTTGCAATTAAAGTCCCTTGATTTCCGCCTAGATCCATCACGGTTTTAAACCGACCAAAATCATAAGCTTCAAATAAGGGTTCCACGGCTTCATTTGTTAAAAAACTCATGGCATTGTTAAACAGGCGTTTGCTGTCTGGATTCTCGGTCATATAGGAACTGTAAAAATCTTGACCTTTAGCCAATTCAAAAGGCACTTTTCCTGTCTTTAAGCTGTTTTCTAATTCCCGCCAAGCATCCCACATATTGGGTTCTGTAATGTGCATTAAAAAATGACCCACAGAGGGAGAATCATCAGTGATCAGAAGTTCCGATAACTCTGTCGGGGCAAAAACGCGCCCCGGTTTTTCGGCAAACACGCCTAAATGAGCTAAAGCACGCAGCACAACATAAAGCTTTTCTGCTTTTGTTCCTGTTTCTTCTGCTATTATCTCAACAGTTTTAGCTCCCGATTGCAACAAGTTGGGGATGCCTAAATTTGTGGCTACATAAAGGCACTGACTTTGCCAGTAACCATATATAATTTGGTAAATTTTTTTCTTAGATTCAGACGCCGTTCCTAGCATAATTAATCTCCAAAATTTTTCCTCTTTTCAGTACCCAGTCGCAATCATACCAATATTTCCCGAAACTGTACACCGACAGAAATAATTCGGTTATAATTCAGGCTGATTTTTTGATGGGAACAGTCATAACTGAGGAGAACCTTGAGCAATTACTCCCGCTCGTTCTTCTTGCAGACAGCAAACTTTAGTCGTAGAATGGTCAGACCATTGGCGTCGCTCAGCTTCTTCATAGTCTTTGATGGTTAAGCTTAAATGAGGAACACAAACGTCGTGCTGACTAGCCAGAGCCAGAGCCAGCCGTAAATCTTTATGGAGTAATTTTACAGTAAAGGCAGGGTGTTGAGATAAGTCATCACAGCGTCGTGAGAACCAATAGTGAGGTAAGCCGTGAATGTCCCCAGGATTCTGACCAAACGATCCCAAACGTAGCACATCCCAAATCGTTTGTAGGTCGATTCCCGAAGCTAAACCTAAGGTAATTCCTTCACTCACCGCTTGAACCGTGATAGCATTTACAGCATTGTGGATCAGTTTGCATCGAGTTCCGGTGCTAATTTCTCCACAGTAAATAACCTGATCAGCCATTAATTGGAGGATGGGTTCAACTCGCTCAAACGTTTCCCGTGAGCCGCTAGGCAGAATCGCTAAACCCATGCCTTGCTGACTTTGAGTCCCTACCGGGCAATCATTAAAGGGGGCATCTAACATCTCAATTCCCAGTTTTTCCATGGCGTGATGAATTCTGAGAACTGTTTCGGGAGAATTGGTGGTAATATCCACGTAGACACTGCCTGGTTGCAATCCTTGGCTCAGGTTTTGTTCACCCTCTAGTACGGCTGTGATTACATCATCAGGAGTTGGTAAGGCAGTAAAGATAATCTCTGAACGGGTTGCAAGTTCGGCACAACTCTGAGTAACTTTTGCACCTAGAGATTGCAACTGTACCATGGAATCTTGATTGACATCGTAGACATAAACCGAGTAACCATGGGCGAGAAAATTAGCGGCTTGTTTTCCTCCAATATTGCCGCAACCAATGATGCCAATGGTGGGACAATTGGGGCGGGATTCAGTTCCTGAGTTGCTATCAGTTGATACCATAATGTAATGAATTAAGTTTGTTTTTTATATAGCAACCGCCATAGCAGTTATGACACATCATTTATGTAGAGACGCGCCATGGCGCGTCTCTACAATGGTGCCGAACGTCCTAATCAATGTGTCTACTGCTATATTAGCATAGATAGACAAAATATATGAATAAAGATTAACAAGCTTATTTAGTTTGTTTAGTGTATCCTATAACCCTTGTAGTTTATCTGCCATAGACTAAGTTTCAACGATTAAAATAATTCTATTTTGCCTCCTATCAAAATTCAAAAGCCAAAGAATCCAGCATAGACTTACTTTTATCATGTCCAACTTCCAGATAAATCTCTAATAATTCTTCGTATGTCGTTTCACCGCCAAGGATTGACCAAAAATCATGTCCAATGACTACAGTTTCCTCAAACGGTAGATAATTTAAAGCCTGTGACCATTTATAATCAGCTTTTGTCGAACCGTCCCTTGGCAGCCGATTCATAATGTTCCTTCTGGCGTTCCGCTTCAGCAAAGGCAGTAATACTAACCTGTGCGGTAATATCATAACCTCGATTTACCGTTGGATAATAGTCTTGAGCTATGATGCGAGCGCATTCTTCTACAGAGTTGCCCAAACGGGTACTTAATCCGCGTTCAAACTGGTTGATGCGAATTAATTTTGGTGGAATCAGTGCGGCTTGAAAGGGTTTCAATTCTCCTTTAACAGATCGGCGTGATAAATACTCCGATGCGCTATCAGGTTTGAGGATTTCTCGACCTTTATATTCATTGACTAACCCTTGGATAAATTCTTCTAAATAGCCTTTAATTTTTGAACGAGTTATGTTATTAATAACCGCCATTTAAATTCCTTCTACAAAATAACATTGAGTAAAGCTTTCGCCAAATGATAAACAACAGGAACTGAAACAGCATTTCCCAGTTGATACTTAGCCGTTGCTTGATTAGCCGCCAGTTTAAACCACTCTGGAAACCCTTGCAATCTGGCGTAGTCTTGCGCGGTAAGTCGCTTAAATTTTCTCTTTCTATAAATTTCTTTGATGAATGTTTGTTTATAAACTTCAGGCTCTTGACATTTCAGGGATTTGGTTGCCACAAAGTCTCTTGTTCCGGTCGCCGTTAACGTAGCGATTACATCGGCATGAGGTAAGAATATTTTAGAAACACCGTTAATACCTGAAGATATTTTTGAATTGACAAACTCATATCCTTTATGATCAACATAACGAATAATTTTTTTAGAGACTAATTTTTCAAGTTCCTCAATTTTCAGTTCAGGAACAAGCTGGCTTAATGTCGCAAAGCTTAAGGGATTGCCATCCTTAGGACCATAGATCTTCTTGCGTCTATTCTTTAAAATCGTTTTACAGATTAATTTTTCTCTAGTCGTTGTTTTTATTAATTCCCAAGAATGGATCGTTGTATGTCCATCTCTGATATCCGCGAAAACAAAAAAATCATTGAGTTCATCTATTTTTTGAAATCTACCTCTGGAGGCTGGTATTTTTCCATCAAATAAAATCTCTGGAGGAAACTTTTTTTTAGTAAACTGACAACGTTCAATACCATCAATGACATCATAGAGCTTGAGCGACTTACCTAAAGGCTTAGGAAATTCAAAGCTTTTACTCTTTTCTATATCATTTCTGATGCCGACGATAAATACTCGATCTCTATCTTGAGGCAAACCAAAATCGTAGGAGTTAAGCACTTCAAAATCAACATGATAACCACATTGGGTTAAACTCTGAATAATGTAGTTCAAGCTGGGTTTATTTCTGGGTTCTGTTAACCCTTTAACATTCTCCAGGATAAATCCTTTAGGTTGGTTCACCTGTACGACTCTAAACACATCAATCCACAGCTTACCTCTCGGATCATCTAACCCTTGTAATTTACCCGCAATAGACCAAGGTTGGCAAGGGACGCCACCAACCAAAATATCGACCTCAAACGGCAACTTATGCAGCGCTGTTATGTCTCCTAAATATAGTTCATCTGCATTTATATAACTAATAAAGTTTTTCTTGTAGACGTTAATGGCTTCTTGGTCTATCTCTGAGTAACCTAAACATTTACCACCAAACTCTTCTAGAGGAATTCTAAATCCACCAATGCCGGCGAATAAGTCTACGAAAGTAAATTTAGGTTGAAAGAATATAAGATTAGTAGGTTTGAATGATTGAAATAATTCTATTTGTTCGCCATGGTCTAAAGATTTCATAGGATTGAGGTTAATCGTAGTCAGTGGTCGCTCCGAATAGAGATCATTTAATTATTGTAGATAAGTTCTACCCGTACTGCAACCTGGACGCGGTAAGCGCAGCTATCCCGAAGGGAATCGCGCGTTTGACCCAATCCGCTTATGATATCCAGTTGGGTAGGATTGATTATCATTAGTCAGGGTTCAGAATTTGATTCATATTGGCACAACGTAATCGGGAAAAATTTATCTCCATTTTTCTGATTATCTAAAATTTAGAATGGCATAAAAATATTTGGAGAGGGGTATCGGTTGAAAATCAGGACTTAAGTGGAAGGTCATTATAGGCAATCCACCAGCAAACCAGCTATGCCATTAATCTCTAGCGCGATCGCTAGGCTTCATACTCCATCAGCTACCCTAGGAATAACTACGACCATACTATTCCCCACGGAGATATCAACCATGAGTACAATTCAACTCGATATTCCCGAAGAAATATTAATCAGTCTCAAAGAAACACCCGAAACCATTGCTAGAGAACTCCAGCTATTAGCCGCCGTAAAACTCTTTGAACTGGGAAAACTTTCATCCGGACGAGCCGCTCAATTAGCCGGAATCTCACGAGTAGAATTTATGATGTTACTAGGGCGTTATCAGGTATCTCCCTTTTCTTTAACCCCAGAAGAATTAGAGCAGGATGTCAACAATGCCTGAATCCCTAATCATTGTCAACACATCACCCCTACTCTATCTCCACCAAATTACTCCGCCTCGGAATCAATTCCGAGGCTCATAGCGAAAGTCGTCTGAAGACGACTAATAAGAAACAGAAAGTAGTGGTGTGGCACACCTTATTTGATGAATTAGAATTACGCCCGGAAACTGTAGGGGCGCAAAGACTTGCGCCCGATTCAATGAT
>NZ_JAVKEA010000079.1:0-6038 GCF_040221695.1 Coleofasciculus sp. E2-BRE-01
TTTTTTTCAAACAGGTTCCGTTTAATACATAGCTCCCCAACATTGCTCGCTTTCCCCCACACCCCACACCCCATACCCCACACCCAGTATCCTATCGTGGGTAATGTGGCTTAAGTTGACACCCATGACCGACGTGCGCCCGATTGAACGGTGAACTCTATGCCACAAATTTAGCTGTGTTACACCAGTAGGATAAAATTCAATTCTTCACTCATGGCAACATCTTCTTGGAAACCTAAAGGTACATCTCTCCCCTCAACCATAATTATCCGGTTGGGCAAGTTTGTCTGGACGACAATGTGGCAGATTATGATGTCCAAACTAGCACCGCCCAGCAAAAAGGGAGAATACATTCGCCCAGAGAGTCAGTTTAGACAGGCGATTGGAACAGACGCCGAAAACCCCTATCCACCCGCCCCAGGGCGCTATACTCTCTTTGTGGGACTCGGATGTCCTTGGGCGCATCGGACGCTGGTTGTGAGGGCACTGAAGGGATTGGATGAGGTGATTGGAGTATCGATTGTCTCGCCGTCTTCAGATCAGGGAATCTGGGTGTTTGAGAAACCCGAAGAAGGCTGTCACACGTTGCCGGAATTATACCAGTTAGCCCAATCCGGTTACAGTGGGCGTTCGACGGTTCCAGTCTTATGGGATAACCAGACGAAAACGATAGTTAATAATGAGAGTGCCGAGATTATTGTTATGCTCAACTCTCAGTTTAATCAGTTCGCAAAGAATTCTGCACTGGACTTGTATCCAGAGGATCTGAAGTCCGCGATCGCTGAGTGGAATGATAAGATTTACCATACGGTGAATAATGGGGTTTATCGCTGCGGTTTTGCCCAATCTCAAGAGGCTTATGAGCAAGCCTGTGATGAATTGTTTACCACACTCAATGAAATTGATGCGGTATTAGAGACGAATCGCTATTTATGTGGGGATAGAGTGACGTTGGCAGATGTGCGTCTATTTACCACCCTATTCCGTTTTGATATTGTTTACTATGGACTCTTTAAGTGCAACCGTCGTCGGATTAAAGACTATCAAAACTTAGGGGTTTACCTGCGCGATTTGTATCAGCTTCCGGGGGTTGCGGATACCTGTGATTTGGAGAGTGTTAAGCGAGATTATTATGGGAATTTGTTTCCGCTGAATCCTGGCGGAATTATCCCTAGTGGTCCCGATGTGTCTAGCCTTATGGAACCTCATGGTCGAGAGACTGTGGGCAAAGCTTCAGTGAGAAGCTAAGTAGGGTCTGCTGAATAAGTCTTGTGGTGGCAATAGGCAATAGGCAATAGGCAATAGGCAATAGTTTCAACATCTCGACTTACAAAGAACGTTTGCCATGGTAAAAGTTCTTTGTAAAATTTTGTCCAACGTCCAGTAGTTAAGATGGGCTAAGTGTAGTTACTAGACCACCATTCTCGCACAATACGTCCGTCGCGTTATAGTGCTGCCACAAAACCCGATAGAGATGTAAAGGCGAAGTCTTACCCTTCACCCAAACAGGTGGTATTTTTTCGAGGGGAATACTCGGATCACCCAGCTTATCAAATGTACTTTGAGCGATTAAAATTTGCCCAGCTTGAGCCACGTCACAAATTCGACTGCTCACATTTGTTGTATCCCCAATGGTGGCATATTGAATCATATTTTTAGAACCAATATTTCCAGCCGCGACTGTGTCTGTATTCAAACCAATGTGAATTTGAATCGGTTGTCGGTTTTCGCGAATCCATTTTTGATTTAAGCGAGAAACTGCCCATTGCATTTCAATCGCTGCTTGTACCGCTAAATCCACATCATCGGGTTGGCGATACGGTGCGCCCCAAATTGCTAGAATTCCATCACCAATGTACTTTTCTAACGTTCCTTCGTAAGGAAAAACAATCTCTTCTACAATGACTTGGAAATACTCATTCAGCATTTCAACAATCTGACGCGGTTCCATTTCCGCCGACATTTGCGTATAGTTGCTAATATCGGCAAACAAAGCCGTCACTTCTGTCTCCACCGTGGCTAAATTCCCTTCTTCCCGTAACTTGCGACTCACCGATTGAGGAAAGAATCGTTCCAACTTTGCTCTCATTACTTCCTGTTCCTGCATCTTTTTATACAGGCGGGAATTTTCAATCGCGATCGCGGCTTGGTTGGCTAGACAGGTTAAAAACTCTAAATCCTCATCAGAATAGATATCAGTCATAGATAAATTATCCACATACAATACGCCAATTACCTCATCTGCGGGCTTCAGAGGAACACACATTGCGGCATGAATCCCTTGTTCAACAATAGAGATTGAATCGTTAAATAAGCCATCTTTGCGAGCATCACCCGTGAGAATTGCATCCCCCTGATGACGGACAAAATTAGTAATTTTACTACTGTAAAAATTTTCGTCAGTCGGGATGCCAGATCGCCAGTTTACGGCTTTTTGTTCCAGAACACCACTGATTTGATTAACCATCAAAATAGTGACGCGATCGATATGCATAATTTCAAATAGCAAATCGACGATTTTTTGCAGCAATTGATCAGGATCTTCGGGAGAGGATAATTGTTTACTGACTTCCAGTAAAATTTGCAATTTATCAACCGTTCGTTGATGAGCATCTTGCTGCTTCAGTTTAATAATAGAGTTTTCTGACTTATCTGGTTGCAATAAATCAGTGATTGTAATTCGAGTTTTTTCCGGAGAGACTTGCTTGACAATTGAAATTTCCGTATCAGCGTCCGATGATACGGTTTTCTCAACCTTAGGGATTTGCTGTACAAATTTAAACGATACATCCCCTAAACGAATAAAATCTCCATCCTTAAGTTGACATTGTTCAACTTTAAACTCATTCACAAACGTACCATTGAGGCTATTGAGATCCCGCAGTATCACAGCGTCAGGGGAGAGCAAAATCTGAGCGTGGTAACGGGAAAGATAGGTATGGTCAACCACAATAGTGTTATCCTCTTCCCGCCCAATCGTATTCGCGCCCCAAGTTAATGGATAGATTTGCTTGTGCAAGATTTCACAAGTACAGATTAAGTAAGTCACTTTTTTAAAGAGGTAAGACTGTTAAAAAATAGTCTTATTTAATGTTCCTATTTCACTATTCTGATTACAGGAATTATTTCAGATAGATATGTGTTAGGAGTTGGTGAGGAATGGGTAAAGAGTCTATAAAGTGGTCATTCGTCATTTGTCATACTCGCTTCGCGAGAAACAAGCTACGTCATTTGTCCTTTGTTAATTGTTCATGGTTCCGCCGAAAAATTTATTCTTTCCTTCATCTTCCCCATCTCCCTCATCTTCCCTATCTCCCTCATCTTCCCCATCTCCTTAAAACGGAAATGTCTCAGGGGGAGCAATATCATCTCCTGCTTTTACACCAGTTTGACTCGATTGAATCCCAGGCGTATGCGTAGATTTGCTATTTTCAGCTCTTGGAGAAATAGAGTTTTGACCAGAAGGAACAGGTTCAGGTTCCGCTGTATTTTGTGGTGCTGATTGTTGATTCGACATCCAGTTAAGTCCTCCCACTGCTCCTGCAATCAATGTGGCGTAACCTAGATATAAATGAACAGATTTAAGGTGAAACCCTGTAGCGACTGGATCTTTATACCAGGAAGGAATCACAGACTTGACTGGATCAATTTCCGGCAAAGACAAGGCTAACCCTACACCATCTAACCCTAGAGCATAACCAAGCCGACGAATAAAACCACGAATATAAATATCTTCGGGTAGCTGAGCTAGACTACCCGTTTCTAATGCTTCAATTTGATGAATGGGGACTAAGGTTTGGCGATGTAGTTGCGGAAGGCTCAAAGAGCGGGATTTACGCGCTCGTCGTAGTTGTTGACCAATTTGCTGCAACATCTCTTCCCGTTCTAGGGAAAGCTGTTGCGCGGCTAATTCTGCTTTAGTGAGTTTTTTACGCGACTGAGTTTCCCCAATCTCTCGATCTGCTAAACTGGGCGATAAGTTTGTCTCAACCCTATGGGACATCGTTTCTCCAGAGCCAATGGGACATTGCGTCTCTTCAGTTTGGGGAATCTCCAACTCCTCCTCTTCGGTTTCTGTCGGTTGATTCATTCCGTCAGAAGTTACAGGAGTCACAGGAACAACCTTATACTGTCTGGCAAATTCCTGAAATGTCAACCTTACCGCTTCTCGCCCCACCGCCTTGACCAGAATATGGGCGTTGCTTGAGGCTTCTCCTAACATCGTTTGTAACCCAGCCATGGTGCGGCGGTAAACTTCACTATCGATGAGTTCCGCCTCAATCTGATTCAGAATAGACCGCAATCCTTCCTGAGAAAGTTCAATGGTTGAGCTATCGATAAAACCATTACCATACGTAGGTTGCATTACCATAACTTGCTCTTGCTCGTTGTTGTTTACATATTTAAGGATGAGGTACTCCAGAGTAAGGGATTCGGTTGGATAGGATGAATTCCCTACTCCTTTTGGGCGGTCAAATCCTAGCATCCTTACCTCCAACATTATTGAATGAACACCAAAGCCGGAGTTTGGAGTTCATTCATCTGACCCGCAACAATTGTTCATAAATTGATAAGGGCACCGAAGGCGTTTGATTACCTTTTTCTGTCATCAAGGCATTCATCCGGATAATCTGATCCTAAATCCGGGTTAACTATTTCCTTTTTGGTAAGGACAAGGCAGATGGCAGATGGCTTCCAGGAAACAGCACCCCGGTGATACAGGAGGTTAATGAAGCAGATTTGGTATGAATTATGGCAAACTAATCAACGTATGATCAATGATAAAAACCCGTTACATAAGACCTACTCAAAGCTGGTCAACCGTAATCAAACCTAACTTTGATGCTTACTTCCTGCTTCATTCTGGCAGTGACGGCACTTAACCAGTCCACAGGCACTTCCCCACCTAACTGGCGGCTATCTCCAAATTAATGGAGGCGTTAAAATCTCGGTCGATTTCCAATCCGCAGTTGTCACACTGGAAGACCCGCTCAGATAGGAGCATTTCATCTTTTACGGTGTGGCATCTTGAGTAGGTTTTGGTTGAGGGATACCATCGGTCTACTACAACCAAGGTTGACCCGTACAATTGGCACTTGTACTCTAACTGGCGCTTGAATTCCCCAAATCCCATGTCGGCAATGGCTTTAGCTAGTTTGTGATTAGTCATCATTCCAGACACATTAAGATTCTCTATTCCTATTCGGCTGTGGTTTTGGGCTAAATAGGATGTGAGCTTGTGCAATGTATCTTGGCGGATGTTGGCTATTTTTCGATGAAGTCTAGCTATCTTAATTTGGGCTTTCTTCCAGTTGGCTCCAAGCATCTGTTTATGACGATTTAACCACTGCAACCGTGAGAGTTTTTTCTCGTACTTACGATAGCTCTTAGCCCCCTCTACCACAATACCTGTAGATAAGACGGCTAGCGCTTTTATGCCTAAATCGACCCCCACTACAGGGTGAGGTTTGGGGCGGTTGACTGTTTCATATTCCAGCTTAAAGCTGATAAACCATCGGTCAGCCGTTCTGGATATGGTTACAGATTTGGGTTGAAAAAAAACGGGTAATCTTTCATAGGTTTTCAACCAACCAATGACCGGAACTCTAATCTTAAAATGGTCAAGTTTGATTGAACCATCTAAAGTGAAGCTGTCATGCTTTCCCTTGCGTTTAAACCGAGGTGGTTTCTTGCTCTTCTTAAATGCATCTTTCCAGGCTTGAGCCAATTGCCTAAGTGCATACTGGGGGGCGCATTTGCTCACCTCATAGTACCAAGGGTAGATGGGCTTGACCAGTGCCACTAGCCATTTGTGCAGATCAATTCCAGTGGGGAACTTGATTCTATCCTCTGAGTTATTCCGGTTATGTAAGAGTATCTGTTTGGTCAATCCCAAACCCCGTTTGAGTCGAGTAGGGAATTGCTTCCCTACCCTCTCCTTCAAAACCGTGCTTGTGACTTTCGCCACACACGGCTCCTCAATGATTTGGTGCTTGTTATGCATACCTTATGCTTTTAGAACGGGTTGTTATCCCAGT